>NZ_JXIQ01000098.1 GCF_000934845.1 Mesobacillus subterraneus | reverse complement strand
TTTATTTGGATGGTGATAGGCTCGGTTGCTATCGGAATAGGTTTGAGCGAAGCGAGGAGGAGGCTCACCTGACGCCCCACGGAAAACGAGTGTCTGGAGTGGAAATCGATGATCAGCCAAACCAAAAAAAGACCGGGCGAAGTTTGCCCGGTTTTTCTTGCAACTTTGCGCCTTCCACCCTCCAAGTTGTCAAAAAAACAAGGTTTTCTTGACAACTTCCAGCAATCATTCTTGCTCTTAACGTTAACGTCAATGATATAATAAATTTGCTGATTATTCTGTTAAAAGAGGGGTTTGCGGATGGATACGATTTCTGGCTTGGCTGAGCAGTTTGGGGTTTCAACTCGGACAATCCGTTACTACGAAGAGCTCGGTTTGCTGAAGCCATCTCGGACTGAAGGAGGCCGGAGGATTTACAATGCGAGAGACGTCACGCGCTTGAAGCTCATCATTCGCGGGAAGCGGTTTGGGTTTTCACTAGACGAAATAAAGGAAATGATCTTGCTGTTCGACGAGGATCAGACTGGTGAAAAACAGCTGAAGGTAACGATACAGTATGGACAAGAAAAACTCGCAGAAGTGAATGAAAGAATTTGTGAACTGGTGGAGATCAGGGAAGAAATCGAAAGGCTGGTAACAGAATTCAAAGGGAGGCTAAGTGAATGAATTTTTATGAAGAAGAACCGCAGTTTCGGGCATTGCTAAAGGAACTTTTGGATGAAGAATTTTTCGAGTATGCAGATAGAGAACTGCTGGATTTTGGCGAAAAATGTGCCAATGAAATCGATCAGCGCGCCAGGTTCACCGACCGCGAAGGCCAGCCGAAGCTGATTAAATTCGATGCCTATGGCGATGATATTTCCGAAGTATGGGTAAATGACGGTTACCGAAAAACGGTGGAGGATTCCTATAAAACAGGAATTGTCGGCTATGTTCATAAGGAAATTCCTGAATTGGGGCGTCGCGGAAACTACCTTTATTCTTATGCACAAGGGTATCTCCTGTCCCAAACGGAGCCTGGCTTTTACTGCCCGGTTACATTGACAATGGCCACAGCTTATTTATTGGATCAGTATGCATCTGCAGAGATAAAAGCGAAGTACCTGCCTCATGTTTTATCAACTGGGGAAACAACTTTATATGAAGGTGCTACCTTCTTGACAGAACGGCAGGGAGGATCAGACGTCGGCGCAAACGTAGTGCAGGCACTCCAAACAGCAGATGGCTACAGGATCTACGGAGAAAAATACTTTGCCTCAAACGCAGGAATGTGCGGTGTCGCAATGGTTTTAGCAAGAAAAGAAGGAGCCTCATCCGGAACGAAAGGGCTTACATTGTTCGCTGTGCCATGGAAACGGGAAGACGGAAAACTGAATGGAATCAAGATTCGAAGGCTAAAAGACAAACTGGGTGTCAAGGCAGTTCCATCCGCCGAAGTCGAGTTCGAAGGTGCAGAAGCCTATGTCGTAGGAGATCCAGCAAAAGGTTTTTATTACATGATGGAAGCTCTAAACCTTTCTCGCGTCTGCAACACCGTTGCCTCACTTGGGATCATGCGCCGCGCCTATCGCGAAGCTCGAGAGTATGCGACGAAAAGGGACGCTTTCGGCAAAAAACTTTCAGACTTCCCTATGATAAAAGATTCACTGGCTAACATGGCTGTAAAACTTGAAATTGAAACCCGAACAGTATTCAAGTATTTGCCGCTGTTTGAGAAAGTGATGCGAAACGAACCAGAAGTTACAGAGGAAGAAGTGATTCTAAACAGACTCTACATCGCCCTTTTAAAAAAAGAAACTGCAGAACAAGCCGTCCACTTCGCACACGAAGCCATCGAAATGCACGGCGGAAATGGATATATTGAGGACTTCGTTACGCCTCGATTATTGAGAGATGCACAAGTCCTGACCGTTTGGGAAGGAACGGCGAATATCCTCGGACTTGAAGTGCTGAGATTGATCGAGAAGTTCGGTGCCGGCGAATTGTTCTTACAGGAAATGAACGAGCGGATTGCTGGAATGAACGGAGCGTATCCCGAGCAAGTACGCGATGGAATAGCGCAATTGGAAAAATTGCTGGTGTCTCTACAAACCGCATCACTTGACCATAAGACTTTTCACTCGAAACGGGTGGCAGAATTAATGGCAAAGATTTTTGAGAGTGTGAATGCGCTGGAATATGGTGCTAGTAAGGATAAAAGAGCGGAAAAAGTGATGGAAGTGTATATAGATGAGGCATGGAAAAGCCAATATGTTTTTCGATCAACCATGAAATCCGTCGACTATTTTAAAGAGATTGTCCATTTATCCGAGATGGCAAAAAGCTTTTAAAGAATTCCGGTCCATGTTTTTTTCGACATGTTTCGCTTAATTCATCAAAAACGATGTGGAATTTAGTAGTTTTTTAGAGTAGTTGGGAAGCAAATGCTCCAAAATCCACCATAAGCTGATAGTACATGTCAGTAAATGCAAAACGAATTTGCTTGTACTACTTGAATTTTCGGAATAGTATGTAATTACGGCCGTAATAAAGAAAAGGGAGGGAATTATTTGAAAAAGCTTTTAAAGACAAGTCTATCATCAGTTGTACTTGCGGGCACCCTATTTGCGGGTTTTCCTGGTACGTATGCACCAATGGAAGCGGATTTTTTACATAAGGCAAAAGCCGAACAAGAGAATTCGCAAACCGCACTCGATTTGGCAATCATCAATGATGAAAAACTAATGGAGTCCTTTATCAAAAGAGGACTTTTGCCAAAGGATGCCACCGAAGCAGAAAAGCAAACGTTCCTAAAAAACTATCTAGCTTTAAAGGGGAAAGTGGCAGATAGCAAAGAATCAGACCCGCTTGCTGCAAAAGTAAAAGCGGCTGAGGCGGAAAAACAGAAGAACTTCAAAAATTACAACAATGGGTTGCTGAATGGCAAAGGCGAAAAGAAAGGGCATTTGAAGGGAAATCCTGATCCTGTAAGCGAAATCGCCTACAATGGAGAAAAAAGAGAAGATAAAGTTCTTGTTCTCTCTGTAGAATACTCTGATTTTCCGCATAACAATATCAAACCGGGCGAATCGGATAATTACTATGAAGATTACCCTCTATCACACTACGAAGATATGATTTTTGGTGTTGATGGTGTGAAAGGTCCGAATGGGGATCAATTAGTTTCCATGAAGCAATTCTATGAACAGCAGTCTGGAGGAACGTATTCCATTGAAGGGAAGGCTTATGGCTGGCTGAAGGTGCCGGGTACCGCAGCCTTTT
Organism: Mesobacillus subterraneus; assembly: GCF_000934845.1. Classification (GTDB taxonomy): domain Bacteria; phylum Bacillota; class Bacilli; order Bacillales; family Cytobacillaceae; genus Mesobacillus; species Mesobacillus stamsii. The sequence goes on along the minus strand of NZ_JXIQ01000098.1, from coordinate 29,293 downwards.
ATGGTGCAGACCGAGCAAATGGAGGCCATGATAATGTTAACCCAGGCGGCTCTAAGCAATTGGTAGTGGACACCTACAAGGCTGCACTTGCTGCAGGTATTCCATTAGAGGATTATGATCTAGAAGATCCTCATGATTTAGATGGAGACGGAAATTTACAGGAACCGGATGGATTGGTCGATCACCTGATGATTATTCACTCTGGTGTTGGGCAGGAAGCAGGCGGCGGTTCATTAGGCGATAATGCAATCTGGTCTCACCGGTCCGCAAAATTTGTCGATCTAGACGGACTAGGAAATGGGAAACCTGGTTTCTATGATTACACAATGATGCCGGAAGACGGAGCGACCGGAGTATTCGCGCATGAATATGGTCATGATCTAGGACTTCCAGATGAGTACGACACGATATACTCCGGGACTGGTGAGGCTGTTGCCTATTGGTCAATTATGGCAAGCGGTTCATGGGCGGGAAAGATCCCAGGGACTGAGCCGACAGGATTCTCCCCATTTGCCAAAGAATTTTTTCAATCTTACTTAGGTGGGAATTGGGCGAATGATACGGTAGAAATCGATTGGGAAGATGTATCTACAAAAGGAACGCAATTATTACTGGATCAGGGGAATTCACCTAACGGCAAGAATCCAATTGCTGCCAGAGTAAATCTTCCTCAAAAAGCAATGCCGATAAACACACCGGCAGCAGGGGAATTTGAATACTGGGGTGGGCAGCAAGACGAAATTGATACAAACATGGAAACAGACGTTAACTTAACCGGAAAATCATCTGTTGCATTAACATTTGATGCCTGGTACGACATTGAAGAACAATGGGACTTTGCGTTCGTTCAAGTTTCAACGGATGGCGGATCCACTTGGAAATCATTAGGGAATGGCAATACTCGTTCAGACGTAGTTCCAGAAGGATATCCAACGATTCTCATGTCGATGCCTGGATTCACAGGAAATTCTAATGGCTGGCAACCACAATCCTTTGACCTATCTGAATATACAGGTCAAACTATTAAGCTGCGTCTACGCTATGCTACAGACTGGGGAACCTCCAATACTGGATTCTTCGCCGACAATATCAAAGTTGTCGCCGATGGCCAAACTATTATCGAAGATGGAGCAGAAACTACATCGGCATTTGCTTTAAATGGATTCGTAAAGTCCGACGGAAATAAGTATTCTGACCATTATTATCTGCTAGAATGGCGTAACCATAAAGGTGTCGACACCGGCCTCGCCAATATTCGCCGCGGAAGCTCGTTAATGAGCTACGATGGCGGGTTAGTAGTTTGGTATGTTGACCCAACCTACACCGACAACTGGACAGGAGTGCATCCAGGCGAAGGATTCCTTGGTGTAGTGGACGCACATCCGCAAACTCAGTTGAATTGGAGCTCCGGAACAGCAGCATCGACTCGTTATCATATTGCCGATGCAGCATTTGGCTTAAATCCAACATCTGGATTAGATCTTATTTATCCAGATATGTCACTAAATCTTGACGCTCAAGAGAGAGTGACATTGTTTGACGACAGCAATAACTTCCTTAACCCATTCATGCCAGATGCTGGGCGTGCTATTGACAGCTACGGCTTAAAGGTTCGTGTTAACGGCCAGGCCAAGGATAAGTCAGTTGGAGCGATCGTGATTTATAAGTAAAGCTCTTTTTTGTCGCTTCTAGCTCGATGTTTGAACCATTCGCAGGTTGAAAACTTTTCGTGTGAAAAAAAAGAAAAAGCTGTCCGAACTAGTATAAACGTTCGGACAGCTTTTGTGTGTAAAGACGTTACCATTTAAATTTTTTTAAAAAAATTTCTGTGAACATGTTGACACTTGCAAAAAGAGATGGTATTTTAATCATATGTTCTGTATAAAGAACGAAACGATTCTTTATTAAGATATTTGATAGCAGGAGGAAAAGATGAGCGCAATTGTAGGCATCATTCAGTTACGAAAAGAGATGGTTCCCTTTGAACTCGGAAGGAACATTATGAAAGCCCTTGAAAAATTCCCGGCAGATGATATCCAAGTTTGGCACAAACACAATGCCTTCATCGGGAACCACGCTCAATGGATCACGCCAGAATCCGTCGGAGAGCAGCAACCATTCTATGATTCCGAAAGACAATGCGTGATCACAGCCGATGCCATCATCGATAACCGAGAAGAACTGTTTGCAAAACTGCAGGTCGAGCGATCAAAACGAAAGCATATGCCCGACAGCCAGCTCCTTTTGCTAGCTTACTATAAATGGGGCGAAGAATCTCCTAAGCATCTAGTTGGCGATTTTGCTTATATGATCTGGGATGAGAGAAACCAGAAACTGTTTGGTGCAAGGGATTTCTCTGGGTCCAGAACTTTGTATTATTACAAGGACGAAGAGAGATTTGCGTTTTGTACGACGATCATGCCGCTGTTTACATTGCCGCAGGTTAAGAAGGAATTGAATGAACAGTGGATGGCTGAGTTTTTGGCGATTTACGGAACAGTCGATGCCATAGACACCTCCATTACTGTTTATAAAGCAATAAATCAATTGCCACCATCGCACAGTATATCCATTAAAAAAAATAAGATCAGCATGACAAGATATTGCCACTTAGAGCCTGAGAAAAAGCTCCATTTAAAAACAAATGAAGAATATTTGGAGGCTTTCCGTGATGTTTTTCAATCAGCAGTATCCTCGAGGCTGCGAACGCACCGAAAGGTTGGTTCCCATTTAAGTGGTGGACTAGACTCAGGATCAGTAGTTAGTTTTGCCGTAAAGCATTTAAAGGCAGAAGGGAAACAGCTACACACCTTTAGTTATGTCCCAACCGATGATTTCGTAATGGATTTTGTGCCCGATAACAGGATTGCTGATGAGCGGCCATTCATTCAATCTACGGTAAACTACGTTGGAAACATAACGGATCATTACTTGGATTTTAAAGGAAAAAGCCCGTTCACAGATATCGATGCTGTGTTGGATACGATGGAAATGCCGTATAAGTTTTTTGAAAACTCTATCTGGTTAAAAGGAATATTTGAGAAAGCCCGCGAGGAAGAGGTAGGAGTTCTCCTGAATGGGGGCAGAGGGAATCTCACTGTTTCATGGGGTTCTGCATTAGATCATTATGCAGCGCTATTAAGTAGATTGCAAATAATTCGTTACGCACGAGAGCTAAAAAAGTACAGCAAAAGAGTTGGCGTTAAACAGTATGAATTATTTTTATATACTAGAAAGCTCGCCTTCCCAAACGTATACAAATTTCTAAAACGAGAAGGGAATATCCACTTTCCTGTAATAATTAATTCAGAGCTTGCCAAAAGAACAGCAGTGTTTCCAATGTTGAAGGAACACGGGATGTCTGTTTCCGGTACTTCTGTTCCGAATATTTACGAAGCTAGAAAGCTCCATTTTGAAGAATTATTTCATTGGAATGCAACGAATACAATTGGTACGAAGCTATCGCTTGAAAACCGCTTGTGGAAACGGGATCCTACAAATGACAAACGTGTCATCCAATTTTGCTTGGCCCTTCCAGAAGATCAATATGTACAAAATGGAATGGATCGAGCCCTGATTCGCAGAGCGACAAAGGGGATGTTGCCAGACAAGGTCCGTTTAAACCAAAATATCAGAGGAATACAAGGGGTGGACTGGGTTCACCGGATGTCCTCCACCTGGGATGAATTTCGAAGAGAACTTAGCGAAATGGAAAAGGACCAAACGATTTTCGAATTTTTAGATCGGGACATAATTAAAAACTATATAGCAAAAGTAAGTGAGGTTCCGTACCCAGAAGCAGCTATCGATTCAGAGTATAGGATGCTAATGAGGAGTTTGATTGTATACAGGTTTTTAAAAAAATTGAAGGGAGGTGATTTTGATGAAAAAAGAGTGGAAAACACCAGCATTGGAAGTCTTAGATATTAATAGGACTGCAGCAGCTTCACTTGAAGGGTGGCAGGATGAGGCGTATGTTGATAACCAACCAAATTTTGGTAATCACCATGCATCTTAAATAATTCGACTGGAAGATTAGCAACTACAATGGAATACTGCCCTTATACCGAACAAGTATGAGGGCTTTTCCGCTCATTACTATTATAGCAAAAGTATGGAGTGAAAAGGATGGCAGACACCATGAAAAGATGGAGATATAGAGCGTTTGGGTTATCAATCATAAGTGATGTTCCTCTACCAGAATTACCAATAACAGTTTGTCTAACCGATGAAGCAGACGTGACAGTGACAAGCGAAGATCTTTCGAAAACATGGACTGATCTAGGAATCCATCCCTACAGTTTTAAAGTCAAAGAAAACTACGTGCTATTCCAGCTTCCTAACGTAGCAATTTTCCTTATTAAGAATGGGAAGGAAATTATCGTCTCGCCGTGGCCAGGAGCTGACCCTGCACAAATAAGGCTTTACATCCTCGGAACATGCATGGGAGCGATATTGCTCCAAAGAAAGATCCTTCCATTACATGGAAGTGCAGTTTCTGTTGACGGAAAGGTTTATGCATTTATTGGTGATTCTGGCGCAGGAAAATCAACATTGGCAACCGCCCTGTTGGAGAAGGGGTTTGATCTGTTAAGCGACGATGTCATCCCGGTTTCGATTTCCTTGGAAGATGGCTTGCCTTATGTGACCCCTTCCTATCCTCAACAGAAATTATGGGCAGAAAGTCTGAATCACTTTGGTATGAACGCAAGAGAGTATCATTCGATTTACAAAAGAGAAAATAAATATTTAATTCCGGTCGCAACCAAATTCTCGGAAGAAGTGCTCCCGCTTGCAGGTGTATTTGAGTTAATAAAAAAAGACCAACAAAGGATCGAATTTTCCCCTGTGGTTGGACTTGAACGCTTTAATACATTATTTGCCCATACATACCGCCATATATTTATAAAACCATTAGGGTTAGTGGGCTGGCATTTTTCCGTTTCCGCAAAAATGGTGGAAAAGGTTCAGTTTTATCAAATAAAACGTCCTGCGACAGGCTTTACAGCTCCGCAGTTAGCGGAACTTATTTTAGAAACGATAAAAGAGGAGCAACTAATATGGGAAGCATGAAAAAATGGAGCAGCACCACCATCGTCACTCAAAGTCCAGGAAACATTGTTAGTGACATGGCCGGAGATAAAGTAATGATGAGCATAGAAAATAGTAAATACTATAATTTAGGGGAGATAGGCGGATATATTTGGGATCTTATAAAACTCCCTGTTTTAATGGAAGAGGTAATTGCTAGGCTTACTGCTGAATATGAAATCAGCAAACAAGAATGTGAGCTGCAAGTTTTTGCTTTTATGGAAAGTTTAGTGAACGAGGGATTAGTCCAAATAAAAGGATGAAAGGAATTTGAACCAGTGAATAAGGTTAAGATCTTTTTTCATTCATACGATCGACATACAAGGCTTCTTTTTCTAGAGGCATTTGTTTTTTTAGCTTGGGCGAGGATGCTGAAATTTCTTCCTTTTGGGAAAATTGCTCCAATATTAGGGGAGCAAATGTGTGAATCTTCACTTGAAAATAATGAAACAGAAAGAAAAATCGTTAAACAGATTTCTCAAGCGGTTACGATTATGAGCAAATATACATTTTGGGAAAGTCAATGTCTCGTCAAGGCGATTGCAGCTATGAAAATGCTTGGGAGAAGGAATATCGATACTACCTTATACTTAGGGACAGCAAAAGATGAAAAGGGCCAATTCACTGCTCATGCATGGCTGAGAAGTGGCCCGTATATACTTACTGGTGCAGAAGAAAAGCACAAGTTTACTAAGATAGGCTGTTTTGCTAAAACTTATAGCCGGAAAGTTTAAGGAGAGCAAAATGAACAACAACCCCAATCTTGAAATGGAAAAATTACCGAAAGAATTAACAGTTCTATTTTCATTGCTTTCATCACGTACAGGGCAAGATCAAGAATTATTAAATATGGATTGGGATTTCTTCCTAGAGTTGGCTTTCCATCACCGCGTTTATCCGATCTTATATAAAATGATAAAAAGTCAGAATGAGCATATAATTCCTCCTAATGTATTTGCTGTTTTGGAGCATGCTTACCGGTCCAATACATTTCAGATGATGCAGTTATGTCAAGAAATGGAGTTTGTTAACAGACTTTGTACCGAAAGCACGATTCCGTTGCTGTTTTTGAAAGGCCCAGTGCTGGCGATTGAGCTATATGGTGATATTTCCTTAAGAACTTCGTGCGATTTAGATATTCTCATCCCAATCGCTGATTTAGAAAGGCTGAATGGCATCCTAATCCGTGAAGGGTATCAAAAGGATGATTATATCCTTTCTGTCTTAGGCGATTGGAAGTGGCGGCATCATCATGTCACCTATTATCATCCAGCGAAAGGGCTGAAATTAGAAGTTCATTGGAGGCTGCATCCTGGTCCAGGCAAAGAACCAAGCTTTACGGAACTATGGAGCAGGAAAAGAAAATCGGATTTTTTAAGAACCCCTGTCTATTACTTGGGTAAGGAAGACTTATTTTTCTTCCTTGTAACCCATGGTTCCCGGCACGGATGGTCAAGAATTAGATGGCTGCTTGACATCCATCAATTGCTGCAGCAAAAAATCGATGGGGGTATTTTACATTCTTTATTAAAGAAGTTTCATAGTTTGAAGATTGGCGGCCAAGCGGCGATATTGTCGACGCAGTTGTTCGATACGAAAATCCCGAAAGAACTGACCTGGATGCTCGATGAACCGCAAGCAAGCATCCTTGCCGAACAAGCTTTTTTTTATCTTCATAATCAAGTTAATTTGCACTCAAACTCATTGCCTCCAGAGGTTTTCGATTACCATAAGCGCCATCTGTTTTCTTTAATGTCCTTTCCGCAAAAACTACTTTATGCAATTAGTACACTTTATCCTTACCATACAGACTTGGCTACTTTGCCATTACCTAAGTACCTGCACGTTTTATATTTTCCGCTGCGTCCATTTCTTTGGGCATGGAGAAAGACAAGGAAACATGCCTTGTCATAGGAGGAAACCCGTTATGAAGTATGCTTTATTTTTTCTGAAAAAGATTCATGACCAGTCGGGAATCATTCTTTATTTTAACCTGATGAGCATGGTGTTCATCACTTTGTTTGAAAGTTTTGGGATCTTTATGCTTATTCCGCTGACAGGACTCACAGGAATGATAAAAAATGATTGGAATGATTCCTCCATCATTTCTTCCATTGAAAAATTTTTTAGTGGATTGCCAGAGACGGTAAGCTTTCTGCTCATCTTGTTCATCTATGTCCTGATTATCATTGGGCAAGGGTTCTTCCAAAGAAATCAGACTATTTTAAATACAAGAATTCAGCAGGGTTTCATTCGTCATTTAAGAGAAGAGACCTATAAGCATCTTATCACCGCCAATTGGGAATATTTTTTAAAAAAGCGAAAATCAGATATTACAAATTCCATGTTAACGGAAATAGCAAGAGTAAGTTCAGGTACGAACTTGGTTTTGCAGTTTGTCGCCTCTTTTGTATTTTCCTTTATTCAAATAGCGTTTGCTTTGTGGCTTTCCGCCAAGATCACTGTTTTTGTGATGATAGCTGGATTGGTCCTTCTTTTATTCAGTCGCAAATTCATACAGCAATCGAGTTTGTATGGCGATCGAACCCTAACTTTATCCAAACGGTTCATGGGGGGAATTACCGACCATTTTAATGGGATTAAAGATATTAAGAGCAATAGTTTGGAAAAACAGCATATTAAATGGTTTGAGGATTTAAACGGCAGCATGGAAGAAAACATGGTTGATTTGGCGAAGCTAAGATCGAAATCACAGCTTATTTATAAAATAGTTTCCGCGTTTTTGATCACTTTGTTTGCATTTGCAGCGATCAGTATCTTTTCTGCAAATCCGGCGGAATTACTGTTAATTCTGGTTATCTTTTCCCGAATCTGGCCAAGATTTTTTGCAATCCAATCGAGTTTGGAAAAGCTAGGAGAAGTGCTTCCTTCCTTTCAATCGTTAATGGAATTGCAAAATGAATGTCTAGCGGCTAAGGAGTTTGGCCTATTGGAGGGGGAAGGGGTCCAACCTATAGAGATGAAACAGGACATGGAGTGTCGGTCCGTCTACTTTCGCTATAAAAAGACCGAAAAATCCTATGCATTACATGAAATCAATATAAAGATCAAAAAAAACACGATGACAGCAATTGTTGGCAGTTCCGGAGCAGGGAAAAGCACTTTAATTGATTTATTAATGGGATTAAATAAACCGGAACGCGGATTCGTCCTGATCGATAAAACACCGTTGGAAAGCTGCAACTTGCTTTCTTTTAGAAAGTCAGTTAGTTATGTCTCACAAGATCCTTTTCTATTTAATGCTAGTGTTAGAGATAATCTGCTATTAATAAAACCGGGGGCCGAAGAAGGGGATATATGGGAAGCACTGGAATTTTCAGCAGCTGCCGATTTTGTAAGAAGGCTGCCAGATGGGTTGGATACTCAGATTGGCGATAGAGGAATAAAATTGTCCGGCGGGGAAAGGCAGCGGCTTGTATTAGCAAGAGCCATCTTAAAAAAACCAACTATTCTAGTGTTGGATGAAGCAACAAGCGCACTCGATGGGGAAAATGAAGCGAAAATCCAGGCTGCTATTGAAAAATTAAAAGGCCAAATGACAATCATTGTGATTGCCCATCGATTGTCAACGATAAAAAATGCCGATCAGGTCATCGTGTTAGATAAGGGAAGAGTGATCCAACAAGGTGCCTTTTCCCAATTGGCATCAGAACAAAAAGGGATGTTCGGAACTCTCTTAAAAAGGCAAATGGAAGCAGTAAATTAAGAATTTAGAAAATTTGTTCTTGACACGTTCTTTATACAGAACTAAAATAAGAATAGCGAATGAAAAGTCAACAAAATTAATTTTTTTTGCGGTTAATGTTCTTTATCTAGAACGACCAGAAAATAAGGTGGTTGAATAATGAATGAAAAAAATGCTTTAGCGAAGGACATCAACATCAAGGAACTTTTGGCAACTTTAAAGAAAAGAGTTTGGGTGATTTTAGTCATCATCGCCTTATCAACTATTGCTGGGATTGTTTATAGCTCCCTTACTGTTCCTACACCAGTATACGAAACTACTGCAAAAATCATCTTAGGCGAAGAAGCAGATATGAATACCCTGCAAGTGATTATTAAAGATAGGATTATTTTAGAAAAAGTTGTCGAAAAATTGGCGCTAAATCAAGATCCTGAATCGCTAGCGAATCAAATCAATGTACTGCGCCTCGACGAATCTCAAGTAGTAAGTATAAGTGTTGTTGATTCTTCCCCTGAGCGTGCTTCAAAAATTGCCAATACGGTTGCAGCAGTGTTCAAGGATGAAGTTCCAAAAATCATGAATTTTGATCAGGTTAATATTTTGTCTTCAGCAGAAATACAGTCCAAACCGATAAATGGTGATGTCAATGGAAACAGAACCATCATCATCGCCTTTATTTTCGGGATAGTGGCAGGAATCGGCTTTGCTTTTTTTCTCGACTCTCTGGATGAAACGATTAAATCAGAGAAGGATGTCGAAGCGTTTTTGGACCTTCCAGTCATAGGGAAAATATCTAAAATGAACAAAAAGAATACGAAACAGCATCATTTTGAATCTGTTTCCTCCGGAGGTGAATGGAGTGTTAAGAGGCAAACGTAAAAATAGAATGAGTGCCCCAAAAAGAAATTTAATCACCTTCTCCAATCCGGAATCGATTATTTCGGAACAGTTTAGAACGCTTCGGACGAATATACATTTTTTAACAGAAGGAAAAAAAAGTATTATTTTGATTACTTCGCCTGGCTCCCATGAAGGGAAAACAACGACAACTGCTAATCTTGCTGTATCTATGGCACAACAAAAGGAAAAGGTCCTGCTAGTAGATGCAAACCTAAGGGAGCCCGCCATTCATTTCATTTTTAAGAAAGAAAATACAGTCGGACTAACAGAAGTATTATCGGGAAAGATTCGTTTGGAAGAAGCGATTATCCCAACAGATATAGGCAGCCTAGCTATTCTAACTAGCGGTCAGATGGCATCGCATCCTGCTGAACTAATCGGATCGGATTCTTTGTATAAAGTCTTGCAACAAGCATTAGAGGAATATGATTTTATATTGGTGGATTCACCGCCGATCCTGGATGTTACCGATACGAAACTGCTGGCTCATAAAAGTGATGGGGTAATATTGGTAATTAGCCAAGGGAAAACGGAGATCGAAAAAGCGGTGGAAGCGAAAAAGGCTTTAGAGTTTGCAAAGGTTAATCTGTTCGGAGTCATATTGTATGACATGTAGATCAGCGGTTTTTTTTACCACCATTGTTCTTTATTAAGAATATTTTGTGCGTTATGAAACAATACGGTGATGTCTCCTAGCCGTTATCTAAGGAGGCACTCGGTCATGCTGTGGGTTATAAAAAGACCTTAGACGCTCTGGTCGTCGAGAGTATGATGTGAGGAGGGGTTAAATGCCCTATCTTTTATATATATTTGCCCCGAAACAAAAAGGGAATGAGAAGGAACAATTGCGGCATATTGGTCGTTATATTCGTCGATCTGCTATAGGGTTAAATCGGATGGAGGCATATGACGGTCAATACGAGACTTTTAAGATCAACAGCCCCGATGATCCGCCAAACGAAAAAGGACCAGGCGCAGTTTGCCCGGTTTTTCTTATTTTTTAATTTAGAAAGGAGGAGAATTATGACCTACAAACAAAGGCTTTCTATGTTTATTATTATTGATTCGTTCATTGTGTTAGCGGCTATCTTTGTTAGCCATGTTCTGATTGGCGGCAATTTGGATATGGTTACCCTGCCCATTCTTTTTACCGCAATTGTGATCCTGCTAAGCCATCATTCTTTGTCTTTTCATTTTAAGCTATATAAGAAGGCATGGGAATACGCCAGCACAGGGGAGCTTATCATCATCCTGAAAACCGCGGTTGCTTCTATTAGTATAGCGCTGCTGTTTCAGCTGATGATGCTGGACCAAGTCAATATCAGATTGTTAACCGTTACTGGGCTTCTCCATATTTTGCTGATTGGTGGGTCCAGGTTTTGCTGGAGAATCTTTCGGGATTCGATCATGCAAAAAGATGATAAAAAATTCAGAACATTAATTATTGGAGCGGGTTCTGCAGGGACAATGGTAGCAAGACAGCTAATCAAAAATAATGACACATCGCTAAAACCAATTGCTTTTATTGATGATGACCGCAAAAAGCATCATTTGGACATTTTAGGAGTTCCGGTGATTGGAGGAACGGAACAGATTGTGAAAGCAGTGGAACAATATCAGATAGAAAATATCGTCATCGCCATCCCATCTTTGCACAAAAAAGAATTGAATACCATTTTCCAGGAATGTGCGAAGACGGATGCAAAAACGCAAATCATCCCAATGCTGGAGGATTTAATGACTGGAAAAGTTTCCGTTAACCAGTTTCGGGATGTTCAGGTGGAAGATCTTCTTGGCAGGGAACCCGTTCATTTGAACATCGATAGCATTTCTCAATATATTAGCGAAAAAGTGGTCTTGGTGACAGGTGCTGGCGGTTCGATTGGTTCGGAAATATGCAGGCAAATCGCGAATTTCCATCCTAAAAAAATAATAGTACTTGGACATGGTGAAAACAGCATTTATTCCATTGAAACTGAATTAAAAATGGCGCACGGCAATGCCACTATGGAAATTATCCCCGAGATCGCAGAGCTGCAGGATGCAAAGAAAATGATGTCCGTAATGGAGAGGCATCAGCCAGATGTTGTTTACCATGCAGCGGCCCATAAACACGTGCCGTTAATGGAAAGAAATCCTGAGGAAGCAGTGAAAAATAATGTGATTGGGACATTAAATGCAGCAAACGCTGCTAGCTGGCATGGGGTGAAAACTTTTGTAATGATTTCGTCTGATAAGGCTGTTAATCCAACCAGTGTAATGGGTGCTACAAAAAGGTTAGCAGAAATGATCATCCAGCATTTTGATGAAACGAGCGCAACCAAATTTGTGGCAGTCAGGTTTGGCAATGTATTAGGAAGCAGAGGAAGTGTCATTCCTCTTTTCAAAAAACAAATTGAAAGAGGCGGCCCGATTACCGTAACTCATCCCGATATGGTTCGGTATTTCATGACAATCCCAGAAGCATCAAGGCTTGTTTTGCAAGCTGGTTCATTGGCCAAAGGCGGAGAGATTTTTGTCCTAGATATGGGGGAACCGGTAAGAATTGTGGATTTGGCTAAAAACTTAATAAAGCTATCTGGGTATACAGTGGAGGAAATCGGCATTGAATATTCTGGAATTAGACCAGGTGAAAAATTATTCGAGGAACTCTTGAATGCGGAAGAAGTCCATGAACCTCAGGTGTTTCCGAAAATTTATATTGGCAAAACGGCAAATCTGTTTATGAACGACATTGAATACTTGATTGATCATTATGAAAACATGGACAAAGAACAAATTCGCGCATTGGTTTTATCGATTGCCAATAAGAAAACAGAGGCTAAACCAATCATGTCAATTTCGAGTTAGGGGGAATGAAGATGAAAAGAAAGATTCTCTTTTGCGCGACCGTAGATTATCATTTTAAAGCATTTCATTTGCCTTATCTGAAATGGTTTAAAGAGCAAGGTTGGGAAGTACATGTTGCTGCAAACGGTGATCTGCCGCTCCCGTACGTTGACCATAAATACAACTTATCTATATCTAGATCACCAATCAGTGCAAGTAATCTTAAAGCGTATAAAGAATTAAAAAGAATTATGAACACGAATCAATATGAAATGATTCATTGCCATACTCCGGTTGGCGGGGCACTGGCGAGGCTTGCTGCCAGGGAAGCGCGGAAGAATGGTACAAAAGTGATCTATACGGCTCATGGTTTCCATTTTTGCCATGGGGCACCGCTGCAAAACTGGTTGATCTATTACCCAGTTGAAAAATGGCTTGCCACAAATACGGATTGCCTGATTACGATAAATGAGGAAGATTACCGGCGGGCAGTTCAGCATAGGTTTAAAGCCAAAAACATTGAGCATGTTCACGGGGTAGGGGTAGATGTCCAGAGATTCAAACCTGTGGAAAAAGCATATAAAGAAAAATTAAGAATCGCCTACGGTTATCAAGTTGGCGATTTTTTGCTTTTTTACGCTGCCGAATTTAACAAAAATAAAAATCAGCAGCTGCTAATACAAGCATTGGCGTTGATAAAAGAGGATGTGCCAACTGCAAAACTACTTTTGGCAGGGGAAGGAGCAATGCTTCAGGAGTGTAAAAGTCTGGCAGAATCACTTGGAGTTCGCGATCGGGTCGATTTTCTAGGCTTTAGGAAGGATATTGTGGAACTGCTGCAAATTTCGGATGTCGCAGTAGCTTCCAGTTTACGTGAGGGACTTCCGGTCAATATCTTGGAGGCCATGGCTGCTGGACTTCCGATTGTTGCGAGCAGCAATCGGGGGCATAACGAACTGGTGATAAACAATCAAAATGGCTTCCTGGTTTCTCCGCACAATGCTGTTGAGTTCAGCAGAAGGGTTCAGGAATTATTTCATTCCACGAACTTGAGAGAGGAACTGGGAATACAAAGTATGATTAGGGCCAATCTTTTTTCCGGTGACAGAGTAGGCAGGGAAATGAGCAAGCTTTACGATCATTTTATGGTGGAGGAAGCGGATGAAACCAGCAATCAGCATTATCGTGCCTATTTATAATATGGAGGCGTATTTAGCCAGATGCCTGGACAGCTTGATGAAGCAAACGCTGAACAATATCGAAATCATCGCTGTGAATGATGGCTCTACCGACAACAGTCTGGGAATTTTAGAGAAGTATGCTGCGAAGGATAGCCGGATAAAAATCATAAATCAGCCGAATAGCGGGGTTTCTGCTGCACGCAACAAAGGAATTCAAAAAGCTGTTGGGAAGTTTATTGGGTTCGTTGATCCGGATGATTGGGTGGATAGAAACATGTATGAAAGCTTGCTTGCGCAAGCGATGGAAAACAACGCAGAAGTGGTGATGTGTTCTTATCTGAGGGAGTTTGGAACACATTCGAAGGCGAAAGTATTTGATGTACCTGAGCGAGTAATCTATACAGGTGGAGAAGTAAACGAAAAGGTAGTAAGACGTTTGATCGGACCTTTAAAGGAAGAAGTAAGAAATCCTGAACTGCTAGATGCTTGGGGGACGGTATGGTCTAAGCTGTACCGGGCAGATCTAGTAAAGACAAATGGCGTGCTTTTTACAGACTTACAGATCATTGGGACAAATGAGGATTCCCTGTTTAATATTCAAGTCCTTTACCATGCAAACACATTTGTATTTATAAATGAACCGTACTATCATTACTGGCGTGTAAATTCTGCTTCCGTTACTTCTGGCTATAAACCAAATCTGATGGAGCAATGGTTAAATCTTTACCGGCTGATCGAACAATTTTTGGAGGAAAAAAAATTGCAGGAACCTTATTATACAGCTCTTAATAATCGGAAGTGCATGAATATCATGGGACTGGGACTAAATACCATCAGTCAGAACCATCAAAGTTCCGCCTTAATCAAGATAAAAAAGTTAAAAGCGATTGTCAATCATGACCAAATGAAACGGTCTTTTCAAGAATTGGAGTTATCATCTTTTCCGATTGTTTGGAGAACGTTTTATTTTTGCGCAAAAATCCGATCAGCGATTGGCCTATATTTCTTGCTAAACGGTATGGATGGATTCAGGAAGCTAATAAGATAAGGAGGATCTCGTGAAACCAATAAGAGTGCTTCAAGTAGTGACGGTGATGAATAGAGGCGGCCTCGAAACGATGCTGATGAATTACTATCGGCGAATCGATCGAAGCAAAATTCAATTTGATTTTATGGTGCACAGGGAGGAAAAGGGGCACTATGATGAGGAAATTACCGAGATGGGTGGAAAAATAATCAAAATGCCCAAAATCAAACCTGGAAACTATCAAATTTACTTTAACAAGCTAGAGGCATTTTTTCAGACCCATAGAGAGTATAAAGTAGTCCATTCGCATATTAACGAGAATAGCAGTTTTGTTTTGAGAGCTGCTAAAAGAAATGGAGTTCCTTGCAGAATCGCTCATAGTCATCTTAGTGATCTTAAGCTGGACATGAAATTCCCATTTAGACTTTATGCCCGTGCCAGTATGAAGGATCATCCGAACAAGTATTTTGCTTGTTCCAAAAATGCGGGCAAATGGCTGTTTAGCGAGAGAGTGGCAAATACGAACGAACTGGTTGTTTTAAATAATGCGGTGAATGCGGAAGAGTTTAAATATAACGCGGAAACGCGGAAGAAAATAAGAGAAGAATTAGCTATCAAAAACGAACTGGTTATTGGACATATAGGCAGATTTACGAAACAAAAAAATCACGATTTCTTACTTGATATATTTAAAGCTGTTTCAAATTTGGACCAGGACGCCATCCTGTTGCTGGCAGGTGACGGCCCTTTACGCAGAAAGATAGAAAATAAGGTGACATTGCTTGGACTGCAAGCCAAAGTGAAATTCCTTGGAGTAAGAAGTGACATCAACAGCCTGATGCACGCGATGGACATCTTCGTTTTTCCGTCGTTATTTGAAGGACTTCCGGTAGTGCTTGTCGAGGCACAAGCTGCCGGATTGAATTGCATCGTGGCAGATACAATTACAAGCGAAAGTGATATTACAGGCAGAGTGGAATTTTTAAGCTTAAAGGAAGCACCCGAGACATGGGCGAGAGAGATCTTGTCTTCTTCCTATGAACATGCTGATACAGAAGAATTAATAAGTGTGAATGGGTATAATACTGCCACGATGTCCAAATGGCTGACAGATTTTTATATCGAATACTATGAAGAAGCAAAATAATCATGGAGGACAGGAATATGCGCCCAATTTTGACGGTATTTACCCCAACCTATAATCGTGCTTATACGCTTCATCTATGTTATGAAAGTCTATTAAGGCAAACTTGTAAAGAGTTTATTTGGCTGATTATTGATGACGGATCTGCTGACGACACTAGGGACTTGGTCGAACACTGGATCAATCAAGGTCAACTAACTATAAAGTATCACTTTCAAGAAAACCAAGGAATGCATGGTGCGCATAATACCGCCTATTCGCTAATTGATACGGAGCTGAATGTATGCATCGATTCAGATGATTATATGCCCGATGATGCTGTAGGGAAAATTCTTTCTTTTTGGGAAAAATATGGAAGTCATGAATATGCGGGAATTGTTGGACTCGATGCAAATCATTCCGGACAAGTAATTGGAACAAAAATGCCTGAGAGTCTGAAAGCAGCAAAACTGGGAGAGCTTTATAGTGTGCATAAAGTAAAAGGCGATAAAAAACTGGTATACAGAACCGACCTTATGAAAAATACTCCGCCATATCCTTTATTTCCAGGAGAAAGGTATTGTCCCTTAAGCTATAAATATATTTTGATCGACCAGCAGCTTCCTTTGCTGATCATGAATGAAATTCTGTGTCATGTCGAGTATTTGTCAGATGGCTCCAGCCTGAATATGATGAGTCAATACAAGAAGAACCCAATGGGTTTCTCTTTTTTCAGGAGGGTGGCAATGGAATATGCGCCCAATTTTCGGGAGGAATTCAGAGAATCTATTCATTATGTATCAAGTAATTTGATGGTGAAAAATTCCCGGTTTTTATATGACTCCCCAAAATTGGTCACAACATTACTGTCTGTGCCATTTGGGGTCATCCTCTATTTTTACATTCAAAGGACAAATAAACTATCTGTCCCAGAAGCAGCTGAAAGGATATAACAATGACAATTATGTGGCTAAACCTTTCATTGGTTTACTTGTTCTCTGCTTTATCCAGATTGTACGCAACTCCGAATCCAGGCACGATCAGTCATGTTAGACCTTACAAATTGTATACCGTCTTCGTCATCATCTGTTTAGTCGCTGTCGCAGGTTTTCAAAACAATATAGGTGATACGTATTTTTATATGCATTCCTTTCAAATAACGGAATTTGCATGGCAAGAAATTAATTATCTTGGCGACTTTGGCTTTGATCTATACCAGATGTTGTTACAAAAAATATCCAAAGATCCGCAAATCTTAATATTCACAACGGCGCTTATTACCAATCTACTCATTGTAATCGTCTTATACAAATATTCGCGGATGTTTGAGCTAGCAGTCTATGTGTATATTGCATCGGGAATGTTTACGACATCGATGAATGGAATTAGACAATATTTAGCTGCAGCAATTGTCTTCTTCGCAACAAAATATTTATTAAATGGAGATTTCAAGAAATATGCGCTAATGATTCTTCTCGCTTCTACTGTTCACAAAAGTGCATTCGTGCTATTGCCAATCTATTTTGTTGTCAGAAGAGAGGCTTGGACGAAGGTAACATTTATTTTGCTGACGCTTTCTATTTTTATCGTGCTAGGTTTCAATACGTTCTCAGGTATGCTGTTTTCCGCATTGGATCAAACCCAGTATGGCCATTACAGTGATTTCACGGAAGGCGGAGCAAATAAACTGCGGATTGTCGTCACAGCAATTCCGGTATTCCTTGCTTTTTTGGGAAGAAAAAAATTAAAAATGCTTTGGCCACAAAGTGACTATATTGTAAATATGTCGATGATCAGTCTGTTTTTTATCATTATTGCATCGCAAAACTGGATATTTGCGAGATTTAATATTTACTTTGGGTTGTACAGTCTCCTGTTAATTTCGTGGATTGTTAAGCTTTTTAAAGAGAATAACCAAAGATTCATTTATTTTGGAATCATTGTTTGTTACTTCCTCTATTTTTACTATGAGCATGTCCTATCATTTGGGTTGAGGTATGAAAGTGATTATTGGAAATTTTAATCGGAGGTGTGATATGTGACAATCTTAGTAACAGGCGGGGCAGGCTACATCGGCAGCCATACTTGTGTTGAGTTGCTAAATGCAGGCTATGAAATCATCGTGGTCGATAACTTGATGAATAGCAAACTAGAAACAGTAAACAGAATCAGTGAACTTGCCGGAAAGAGCTTTCCCTTCTACCAAGTGGATTTATTGAATGAGCAAGGACTTGAAACGGTGTTTATCGAAAATGAGATTGATACGGTCCTTCACTTTGCTGGTCTAAAAGCTGTTGGGGAATCGGTGCGGGTGCCGCTCAAGTATTACCATAATAATCTCACTGGCACGATCAACCTATTGAACACCATGAAAAAATACGATGTTACTAGACTGGTTTTCAGTTCATCAGCAACTGTATATGGCATGCCAGAAAAAGTTCCAATTTCAGAAGATTTCCCTTTAAACGCGCTCAATCCATATGGCCGAACGAAATTAATGATGGAGCAAATTTTAACGGATCTTCAACAAGCTGACCAAAACTGGAGCATTGCCTTGTTGCGGTATTTCAATCCAATCGGAGCGCATGAATCTGGCATGATCGGAGAGGATCCAAACGGAGTTCCCAATAACTTAATGCCATTTATCACGCAGGTAGCAGTCGGTAAGTTGCCAGAACTTCAGGTATTCGGCAACGATTATCCAACCACAGATGGAACGGGAGTCAGAGATTATATTCATGTAGTGGATCTTGCTAGAGGTCATGTAAAGGCACTTGAAAAAGTTGCTGCAAGTACCGGAGTCGAGTCCTTCAATCTTGGGACCGGAAAGGGATACAGTGTACTGGAAATGGTGACTGCTTTTGAAAAAGAATCCGGGATTCCGATTCCTTATAAAATGGTCGAGCCAAGAGCTGGAGATGCTGCAATCTGTTTTGCGGATCCGACGAAAGCGCAAAAAGAGCTAAATTGGTCAGCCGAAAAGAATCTGCGGGAAATGTGTGAAGATTCGTGGAGATGGCAATCAAAAAATCCGAATGGGTATGAACAAAATTTAATCCAAACAGTTCCAGGCGATCCGCACTTACCAACAAGTGGGGATTTTTCTAATGCTAAAAAAGAATGAGAAGAGGAGTAAGTGATGAGTGTACCGGAAACGCAGCAACAACGTTTCAAGGAATTGCTGCAGGATATTTATATTCGGGGACAAATAGTTCCGAACATCAAAACCGCAGAGTTGATTTTAGAAATACGAGAGAAGCTTACAGCTGTATTAGAAAATAAACAGTAATTTTACCTGTTGCAAGGGGTGCAAAAATGAAAAGGCTCGTAGATGTAAGCAGTTCGATTGTGCTTCTTATGTTGTTGTCACCAATCATCTTGTTCACCGCTATGTTTGTAAAAGCGAAGCTAGGCTCACCGGTGCTGTTTAAGCAAAAAAGACCAGGATTATATGGAAAGCCCTTTTGGCTGTATAAATTTCGAACGATGACCGATGGTCGAGATCGATTCGGAGAGCTACTACCAGATAAGCTTCGGCTTACTCCGGCTGGACAATTTTTAAGGAAGTACAGCCTGGATGAATTGCCGCAGCTGATCAATGTGCTGAAAGGGGAACTTAGTCTAGTTGGTCCAAGACCGTTATTAATGGAATACCTTCCCCTTTACAATGAGGAACAGGCGAAGCGCCATCTAGTCAGGCCTGGCATTACCGGGCTAGCGCAAATCAGCGGGCGAAATAGTTTATCCTGGGAAGAAAAGTTCCGGTTAGATGTTTGGTATGTTGACAATCGTTCCTTCCTTCTGGATGTGAAAATAATAGGGAAGACATTTTACAAAGTCATCCAATCCGAAGGAATCACACAGCCAGGAAATCTAACGGTTGAACCGTTCAAAGGCTCAAAATCTATTGCAAAAGAGGGAAATGGATGAAAATTGCCATTATTGGTCAAGGGGGACATAGCAAAGTTGTTCGTGACTTGATTAAAACTATCGGAGAGGTAGAAATTGTCGGCTGTCTCGATGATCAATACAATGCCGAGTTTTATCGTGAACAAGTGTTTTACGGCCCGGTTGACGCAGCCCGAACATTCACCGAAGATTTTCCTGATGTTCGATTTTTCGTTGCAGTGGGCAATAACCGAGTTAGAAAGCAGATTGTCGAGCGGCTAGGTATTCCCGATGCATTGTATGCAACCTTGATTCATCCGACCGCGCATATTAGCTCATCGACTTCGATAGGCCCCGGAAGCGTCGTGATGCCATGCGCAGTGATCAATACAGACGTCCAAGTCGGAGCGCACGCCATTATTAATACATGTGCCGTTGTCGAGCATGATAGCCTGGTTGCCAATTATGCACATGTCTCTCCTAATGCAACTTTGACTGGAAATGTAATGGTGAGAGAAGGCGCACAGATTGGCGCAAGCGCAACCGTCATTCCCGGTAAGGAAATTGGGAAATGGACCATAGTCGGCGCAGGCGCAACAGTAATTGATGACATTCCTCCATATTGTACGGCAGTGGGTGTACCTGCAATGGTGAAAACGAAAGAAATAACTGGAGGTGTTTAAATGATTCATCAGACCGTTCAAAAAACAATCTTCCTCTCCTCCCCACATATGAGCGGAAAGGAACAACACTATATTCAGGAAGCATTTGAAACAAATTGGATTGCCCCGCTTGGCCCAAATGTGGATGCATTTGAAAAGGAAATTGCTGCTTTTACAGGAGTCAATGAAGCTGCAGCCGTCAGTTCTGGAACGGCTGCCATTCATTTGGCTCTTTCTTTATTAGGAGTGGGAAAAGGGGATACCGTATTTTGTTCGACATTGACGTTTATTGCCAGTGCCAATCCTATTTTATATCTAGGTGCTGAACCAGTATTTATCGATTCAGAACGAGAAACATGGAATATGTCCCCTCAAGGATTAGCAACAGCATTAAATGATGCTGCACAAAAGGGAAAGCTTCCTAAAGCAGTCATTGTTGTCAATTTATATGGACAGAGTGCCAAGATGGAGGAACTGACTGCGTTGTGCGACCAATATGAAGTGCCAATGATTGAGGATGCTGCAGAGTCCCTCGGTTCTTCCTATAAAAGGAAACAAAGCGGCTCGTTCGGCAGATTCGGAATTTTTTCTTTTAACGGAAATAAGATCATTACTACTTCAGGTGGTGGAATGCTTGTGTCAAACGATGCAGCGGCAATTCATAAAGCTAGATTCCTGGCGACACAGGCACGAGACCCAGCGCCGCATTATCAGCACAGCAAGATTGGCTATAATTATCGAATGAGCAATGTTTTAGCGGGAATTGGCAGAGCGCAGCTGAAGGTCCTCGAAGAAAGAGTAGAAGCAAGAAGAGCTATTTTTGAAAGGTATGAACAAGCATTATCGACTCTTCCAGGCATTCAGTTTATGCCGGAGTTAGAGGAAACCTATTCCAATCGCTGGCTGACTGCAATGACGGTGGATGAACAAGAAGCAGGTGTTTCAGTAAGGGAACTAATCGAGGGATTGGCTTTCGAAAAGATTGAAGCAAGGCCCGTGTGGAAGCCGCTTCATTTGCAGCCATTGTTCAAAGATGCCAAGTATTTTCCCCATGGCGAAAAAGAAAGTATCTCCGAACAATTATTTGCGAACGGTATTTGCCTGCCTTCAGGATCCAATATGGAGGAATTAGACCAATCACGAGTCATTCATTGTATTAAAAATTCTATTAACGCAAAAGAGGTCGAAAGAAAAATCATATAATACCAAGAATAATGAGGGAACCTAGATGATCGGAAAAAATATATCAGAACTTAGAAGAAGAAAGGGGTTGAGCCTTTCTGAACTATCAGAGCGATCCGGTATCTCCAAGTCCTATTTAAGCAATATAGAACGGGATGTTCATAAAAATCCCTCTATACAGATCATGGAGAAGATATCGGATGCATTAGATGTTGACATTAGAGCATTATTAATAAACGGTCATAGAACAGAAAAGGTACTCCACGACAAAGAACTATATGAATTTGTCGAAGAATTGAAAAAAACGGGAATTAAAAAGGAACAAATTCACGACTATAAGCAGCTGATCGAATTTATTAACTGGCAAATAGAAAATATAGGAGCCAAAAATGACCCAAAATCAAAAAATCCCTAAAATAATCCATTACTGCTGGTTTGGAAACGGGGAAAAGCCAGAGCTCGTTCAAAAATGTATGCGAAGCTGGGAACAGCATTTACGTGATTACCAATTTATGGAATGGAATGAGAGCAGTTTTGATATGAATGCAAACGCTTATGTAAAAGAAGCGTACGAAGCGAAAAAATATGCGTTTGTAAGCGATTATGCGAGAGTGTATGGTTTATACCGTTATGGCGGAATTTATCTGGATACTGACGTGGAAGTTTTTAAAAGTTTTGATGATCTCCTTCATCATGAGTCCTTTTGGGGCTTCGAACAAGAAAATTATATCGCTACGAGCACGATTGGAACAGCAAAGGGAAATCCAATCGTAGAGATTTTCTTAGATTCCTATCAAGGGAAAAAATTCAGGAAAGAAGACGGAAGCTTCGATGATCTTACGAATGTAGCAATCGTGACAGATATTTTACGAAAGCTAGGATTGGTGATGAATGGAGAGTATCAAGAGTTTGCTGGTTTAGCAGCCTTTTACCCGCAAACGTATTTCTCGCCTTACGACTACATTAACTGTAGAAAGTTTATAACGGAAAACACCTATTCCATGCATCATTTTTATAAAAGTTGGCTACCGCCTAGGGCTAGGTTTAAAAGCAAAATGAAATATGGTTTAGCGAAGATCATCGGGGGCAATAATCTTGCCAGGCTTAGAAAGGTCCAGAAATCATTTTGATTTTCTAAGGAGAATGAAAGGATGATTATACTTAGGAGAATCATGAAGGAGTTTGTAACTCAATCAGCGAACAGAGGAATATACTTGACCGTTGTGATGAATTTATCCCATTTCATTGGAATTCTGAGAGGCTTCCTTTTTAAAGTAGTTTATTTTAAAAATATTCAGTCCACCATTTTTGCCATGCAATCAAGCAGCAAAATAGAAATTTTCAACAAGCATTCCACCATTACGATTGGCAAGTTTGTTTTCATTCGAAAAAACGCTAGTTTTAGGTTGGATCATGGCGGCAAACTTACGATCGGCGATTATGTTTTTATCAATGATAATTGCGTGATTAACTGTGCAGAAAAAATTTCGATTGGAAAAAACACGAAAATAGCGCCAAATGTCTGTATAAATGATCATGATCACAATTATAAGAATATACAGGATCAGCATTTGGTAACTGGTGAAGTGACGATTGGCAGGAATGTATGGATTGGAGCAAATGCAGTCATTCTTCGCAATACACATATCGGAGACAATTCGGTCATTGGAGCCGGAAGTGTCGTAAAGGGAAATATACCCGCCAATTGTCTTTATGTGAACGAACGTGAAGAAAAGATTATTCCATATAATAAACCAAAAGTGGCACATGGATAGGGGAAAATAAAAAAATGATTGGGAAGAAAAAACTATTAATTGCCGTTTATAATTTGGAAATTGGCGGGATTGAAAGATCGCTGATCAACATGTTAGAAAATATCGACTACCAGAAAATAGATGTAGATTTATTCATTTATCATCATACAGGGGAACTACTGGAATTCATTCCCGACCAGGTAAGGGTGCTTCCTGAAATCGACAAGTATTCTACCTTTCGAAAATCAATTAAACAATGTTTTAAGGAAGGACATTATTCGATTGGTACAATGAGAGTTTTAGCTAAGTTGATTTCCGTGTTCCACCCAAAGCTTGAGGAAGGAACAGGCTATATCCAAATGCAGCTTGCCCAGAAATATTCCATGCCATTTCTGCCTGAACTTCAAAAGGCGTATGACATAGCAATAAGTTATGCATGGCCGCATGATATGGTAGCGAACAAAGTGAATGCAAGGAAAAAAATTGCGTGGGTTCATACGGATTACAGCAAATTAGAAATTGACAACAAAATGGATTTATCGATTTGGCGCAAGTTTGATCATATTGCTTCCGTTTCTGACGATTGTTTAAAGTCCTTCATCGTCCAGTATCCAGAGTTAGAAGAAAAAGCGCTAGTAATGGAAAACATAACTTCTCCCGTTTTTATTAAAGAAATGTGTCTAAAAAGCAATGAACCGAAATTTGTAAGTGAAAAGAATTTTAATCTTATCTCTGTCGGGAGATTATCGTATGTCAAGGGGTTTGACCTTGCGGTGGAAGCGTTAAAAATTCTGCATGAGAAAGGCTATAAAAATATTAAATGGCATGTTGTCGGATATGGCGGTTACGAAAGTGAACTAAGGAAATGGATTACGAAAAATAAACTCGAAGCTAGTTTTTTATTGCTAGGCAAAAAAACAAATCCTTATTTTTATATAAAGGAATGTGATCTTTACGTACAGCCATCTAGGTATGAGGGGAAAGCTGTGACAGTAACCGAGGCGATGATTTTAGGAAAACCAGTGCTTATTACCAATTATCCGACAGCTAACAGCCAGGTTAAACATGGCATCGATGGATACATTTGCGACCTGAGTAGCCACGGTCTTGCGGAAGCAATTGAGCAACTATACAACAATAGCAGTCTAAGAGCGCAAGTCGTAAAAAATATTGAACAAAAAGAGTTCAGCAATAAGGAAGAATTAGAAAAGCTATATAGTCTGATTAGCTAGGAGGTGGGAGAGTTGGATGTCAAGGTGAGCATCATCATCCCGGTATACAATGCGGAAAAATACATACCGGAATGCATGGAATCCCTGTTAAATCAGACGCTAAAAGAATGTGAATTTATTTTTATTAATGACGGATCAAACGATGGAAGTGAACAAATTATCCGTCAGTACTTAGAAAAAGACAGCAGAATCGTCCTTTTCAACCAAGAAAACCAAGGCGTTAGCAATGCCAGGAATAAAGGATTGGAAGCAGCAAGCGGGGAATACATTGGCTTCGTTGATGCAGACGACTTCGTGAAAGAAGATATGTACGAAATATTATACAAAACAGCCAAACAGGGTGGGTATGATGCGGTTGTATCTGATTTTCAAAGCGGAATGGGAAATCAATTTAGCAGACATCGATATCCATTTGCGATGGATGTCCCTCATAACAAAGATTATATTAACGAGACTGTTTTGCCCTATCTTATGGAATACGAGGATATGAACACAGCATGCAATAAGGTATATAACCGAAAACGAATCACGGATTATTCCATTCGATTTCCAGATCAAATGGCCATTGGGGAGGATGGAATATTCAATTTACTGTTTTTTTCTAAAGCAAGTTCCTTCTATTATATGAATTATTCGGGATACTTTTACAGAACGGTTTTCGGGAGTGCCACAAGGAGTTTGGTTTGTGCGGATGATGCTAGTAAGCTAATGGAAATTTACAGACGAAAAGAATTAGACGAGATAGAAAGGATAATAGGCTCTGAAAAAATGATCGAACTGAAAAGTCGCAAATTGGTTCGAAGTATTTTTGCTTACTTCTATCAAATGGGAGCAGCAACAGAGAATAGTCTCCTTCAAAGAATAAAAAATATACAAACGGTGATCAACAATGAATTCGTTCGAGAATCAATCAAGTACTATTCTCCTAGCGGAAGGTATGAGCAGACAATCCTCAAGATGTTGAAGGTTCGCTTCACCATGGGAATCCTGTTAGCGGTAGTATACAGTCACAAAAGAAATGAAAACAAAGGATGATAGAGATGAAAGTGATGATGTTTGCCCATGGCGGCAGCTTAAATAGGGGATGTGAAGCGATTGTTCGTTCCTCTACTAATATAATTAAAAAACGATCTCAAGGTGCAAAAGTGTATCTTGCCTCCTGGAAACCCGAAACAGATAAAGAAATCCAAAACTTAGATGAAGTATTTGACGCTTCACCTGAAAACTTAAAAAAATATACAAAGGAATGGTTTGTGTCTTCGATACAAGTGAAGGTATTTAAAGATGAATCATATGGACTGAGGGCGATGGAAGGAAAAACAATCGAAAGAATAAATGATGTAGATGTTTGTTTATCCATTGGCGGAGATAATTACTGCTACGGAGAACAGCCAGCCCTTTATGAAATTGACAAAATGGTGAAAAGGAAAGGAAAGAAACTGGTTTTATGGGGCTGTTCGATTGGAGAAGAGGATATGTCAGAACAAAAGCTAAGAGATTTGCAAAACTTCGATTTAATTCTTGCACGTGAGACTTTAACATATAAAATGCTACTGGAAAAAGGCTTGAGAAAGAGTAAATTAGTTGCAGATCCTGCTTTCACATTGGCGAAGGAAGAATTAGTTTTGCCGGAGGGGTGGCAGGAGCAGAACACAATTGGCTTAAATTTTAGCCCGCTCGTTTGGAAGCGGAATAAACAATCTTACTCAGCTTTGTCCGAATTAATAAATCATATTTTGAGCACGACGGATATGACGATTGCATTTACGCCTCATGTAATTTTAGAAGGAAATAACGATTATGAAATTTTGTCCGATTTTTATGAGAAATACAAACATACCGGCAGGGTAATCATCCTACCAGATCATCTTAATGCCATGCAATATAAAGGCTATATCTCGAGGATGAGATTTTTTATTGGTGCCAGAACCCATGCAACGATTGCTGCCTACTCGACTTTTGTTCCAACAATGGTACTAGGCTATAGCGTAAAATCTCGTGGTATTGCGAAAGATCTTTTTGGTGAGGAAAAGCTGGTGTTATCGATAAATGAGATTTCCAATATTGACATAATGAAAAGGAAATTTGAAGAAATGGTCAGTGAAGAAAAGGAAATAAAGCATAGATTAGAAGCAGCTATTCCAAGTATGAAACAAATGTCTTACAGAGCTGTCGATTACATAAATGAATTAATGCTTGCTCGAGGGTAGCTATGAAGAAAAATATATTATTTGTCATTCCGAGCTTAGCGGCAGGGGGAGGAGAAAAAAGTCTCGTAAGCCTGCTCAATCAAATGGACTATGACCGGTATAATGTAGATCTTTTCTTGTTCCATCATGACGGGCTTTTTATGGAATACTTGCCAAAACAGGTAAACATACTTCCCCTTCCAGAAGAATACCAGCTTTTTTCAAAGCCGCTTTTAAAGTCGGTGACTGCCTTACTCATGAAAGGAAAGCTGCAAATAGCATGGAATAGAGTATGGTTTGCGATAAAAAATCGGATCATTCAAAATGTTTCCAAAAGGGAACAGTATTCTTGGAAGCATTTATCCTCATCATTTAACAATCTTGATAAATATTATGATGCAGCGATCGGCTTTTTAGAAAAAACCTCGATCTATTACTGCGTCGAAAAGGTAAATGCCAACCGAAAAATCGGCTGGATTCATAATGACTACGATAAATTAGGAATGAATCCAGAATTTGATTTGCCTTATTTCAACCAGTTAAATAAGATCGTAACGGTTTCTGAAGAATGTGCAAACGTATTTAAAAAAAGGTTCCCGGATCAAAAGGATAAGGTTGATTTAATGTATAATGTCGTTTCGCCAAAGATGATTCATCAGCTGGCGCAGGAACAAACTGATGTTTTTCAAAGGAGAAAAGAGGAAGTAATCATTTTAACCATTGCCAGGCTGCATCCGCAAAAGGGTCTTGAACTAGCAGTCGAATCTTGCAAAGAGCTGATAAACAAAGGTTATAAAATAAGATGGTTTGTGATAGGCGAGGGAGATGAACGCGAGAAACTCACGAAATTAATCAACAAAAATAAATTGGAGCAAAGTTTTATATTACTTGGGTTAAAGGCAAATCCATATCCATATTTAAAACAAGCGGATCTCTATGTACAGACATCCCGCTTTGAAGGGAAATCCATTGCAATCGACGAAGCAAAGATTTTACACAAACCGATCATTGTAACGAATTTTAGCACCGCTAGGGATCAAATTACAGATGGACATGATGGTTTAATTGTCACGATGAATGGCAAAGGCGTTGTAGCTGGTATTGAGAAGGTAATTACCAAAAAAGAACTACAGGGTACGTTAATAAATAATCTGAAAAAAGTTTATTTAGGAACGGAGGAAGAGGTAAATAAATTATATTCTTTTATTGCGAGGTGAAAAGGCATGAAAAAAGACGTATTGTTTGTCATGAATAAACTGGTGTGTGGTGGAGCGGAAAAAGCTTTAATCTCCCTCTTAGAAACAATAGATTATTCAAAGTTCAATGTGGATCTGTTTCTCTTTTCTCATGAAGGTTTATTTATGACGAAAGTTCCGAAAGAAGTAAGGATTCTTCCGCCCCCTGAGAATTATAAATACTTTGATATGCCGTTAAGCTCTTCCTTAAAAAGTCTGATTGGAAATAGAGATGCAAGAACTGCATTTCATCGTGTTTTTCTCGGGTATTTTGCGAAAACGGAACGAAATGGTGCAATAATTGAACAAAAGTTTTGGAAATACTTATCAGCCTCCATCGGAACGATCGAAAAAGAATACGATATTGCAATTGGGTTTCAGGAAAAGAATCCAATTTACTTTTGTGTAGATAATGTGAAAGCAAAAAGGAAAATTGGTTGGATCCATACGGATTATAATCAGCTAGGAATAAATTTACGCCATGAGAAAGCCTATTTTGCCAAGCTAGATTATGTCGTAACGGTTTCAGAGGACTTGGTGTCCATTTTACAAAGCAATTTCCCGAATCTGAAAGAACGGTTTACAGCTATTTCTAATATTGTCTCCCCTGCTATCATTCGAAAACTGGCTCAAGAACCGATCATTCACGAGGAAAGCGATTCAATAGATTTGATTTCGGTAGGGCGGCTAGCGAAAGAGAAAGGGCTGGAAATTACCTTGGATGCGGTCGACCTTCTTGTGAAAAAAGGATATAACATCCGCTGGTTCCTAATTGGGGAAGGAAATAGGAGGAAGGGCCTGGAGCAGGAAGTGAAAGCGAGAAAACTGCTAGGCCGTGTAATGTTTTTGGGGCAGAAGGCAAATCCCTATCCTTATATCCAGAAAGCCGATATCTATCTGCAAACCTCCAGATACGAAGGGAAATCTATTTCCATAGATGAAGCAAAAATACTAGCGAAACCCATTTTATTAACCAATTTTGCTACAGCCGCAAGCCATATTGTCCATAATAAAACGGGAATTATCTCGAAAATGGATGCACAGTCAGTAGCTAATGATTTAGAAAGATTAATAAACGATTCAGAACTAAGAAAACGGCTTGAAGAAAATCTAAGGAAAGAAATGGTAGGGACGGAAGGAGAAATTCACAAATTATATGAATTACTATCGTAAACGCTGCCGCCATTATTGGTGGTTTTATTTTTCAAAGAATGGGGGTAGGAATTTTGTTAAAAAGACTGAAAAAGTCCATCATGCTTAAATTAGGGAAAGTCACTAGTGTTGCACTAATTAA
>NZ_JXIQ01000097.1 GCF_000934845.1 Mesobacillus subterraneus | reverse complement strand
ATGAAGCACTAGACAAGGTGCGCAGACAAGAACAGGCTACTCAACCCGAACTAAAACATTCACGCTTTGTATATACAAGGTCTAAAGCCAATAGATGATGAAATAAACATGATTAAGTTTATTGAAAAACAGGAAGTATTGGAAACCTTGACTCATGAAGATACAAGAGCATATTTTACAAGGCACTTTATGAAACAAAATATCTCCTAACTATTGGTACAGAAACGTATCTAAATAATTAACTATGAGGGTGAACTGCGGGTGAAACTCTTTCATAGTACCTCCAAACACACCATTTTACATCGGAAATAGGTCGTTGAAACAGCCGACAAATAAGGGTTCTTCAAATTAATTTGGAATACATCCAACTTGGGAGCTTTCCTTGACAGGGTAGAGGTCGCTGGTTCGAACCCAGTAGGAATCATATTGGAACTGACGCCTGAATCCTTTGATTAACAAGGGATTCAGGCTTTTCTTCTTTACCCGGTTAATTTTGGCCATTTATGGTTTCTAAGGACGTGGTAAATGGAAAGGCCGTCACTGTAATTTTCATTTCCATAATCGACTGGTATCAACGAAAAAGCTGCCAACCAGACTGAAAAATAGGAATATTGGACAAAAAATGTTTGAGGTTCTATGATATTTTTGGAAATCAGAATGTTTAGGACCACTACGGAGCCAAGATTAAAAATTACTCCTCCGGCATGGACTAGAAAGTGGGTAAGCCTATTATTCCATTTTAACTGGCCGTATTCGCAAAAGGCATCCAAAAAATACATGCTATTCAAGATAAAGGGTCCTTTTTTAAAAACTGTTCTCCCTCGTCCAAGTGAAAAACTGAATTTGCCGCCGAACAGCCATGCAAAGAAGGAATGTCCTAATTCATGGACGAGTGAAACAATCGGATAAATGAAAAATAGGGCAAGGAGAAAACTTAAAAAATCTGAAAAACCGAACATGAAGTTAGAACCTCCTTCATAGGGTTAAAAAATAGTCTGTTGAATTTTTCCCCAGGTGAATGATTATAAACGAACTCAGGAACTTAAAAATCAAGATCTAACTTCCTCATTATGGGAAAAGAGAAAAAGTTATTGCCTATACCCTTTCCCTAGAGAAAGAATAGAATAGTACTGAACAAAAATACTGGAGGTGAAATGATGTCAAAGGAAAAACCGGGCAAGGAAATTCATGTTGATCAACTGACAATCTATGCTAAGGAAGTAAAAATCATTCACGACGTGGAAAGAGAGCAGCAAGGGGAAAGAAGGCACCCTTTCGCTTTTTATGGTCCGCGAAAAAGTCAGGCACTTGATACCGATGAAGATCATGAAAGAAAAGAAGAAAGCAACTCTGATGTGGGAGAAGAAGGAGAAGAACGAAAAGGTTTTAGGTGGTTGTAAGGTTCGTTATTGACTTCACCGGAGTTTGATCGCGTCCATTTTTCTTGTCTACCCCTCTGAAAACTTCATAACATCTTTAGAGTAATGCCAGGCCATGCATTTAGTGGTTCTGGCTTTTTTTATATAGTGTGTTTTTTCCGCATATCTTGTCGTACAATGAAGAATCGAGCGCATCGATGAGTATAGGACGGGAATAGGGAGGCTCGCCAAGCTGAGTGAAGGAGAAGAAGTATTATCACCTATTTTCGTTAATTATCAGACAATTAGGATTTTGTATGAATATTACACGATTGTTACAATTATATTTATAAATATATTCTTGTCCAGGTAAACTTATCCTGTGTAAGAGGTCAAAAGAACTGTTTTGCAGAAAAAGTTTCGTTCGGAAGAAAAGAGGGTAGATGATTGCAAGGTTGAATGTTGCGGTTTTCAAATAATTTTATGATGCCGATTAACAGATAAAAAGTTTATAGATTATGAGGGGGAGTTTTAAACAGTGAAGAAAATAGTTTCGTTAATTATTTCTATTGTGACCATTTCAGGTCTACTGGCTGCTTGTGGCAGCGAGGAAACAACATCAGGTGCAGGCGGAATGAAGCTGGCTGAGAACGGAAAGTTCACTTTTGCGTCCTCGGGTGAATTCAAGCCATTCAGCGTAACGAATGGAGAGGGACAGATGACTGGTTTTGACATCGATGTCGCCGAAGCAGTAGCTAAGGAGCTCGGTCTAGAACCGAACCAACAAAAATTCAAGTTTGCGAGCATTGTGGAAGGTGTGAAAACAGGACGCTTTGATGCTGCTGTGGCAAGTCATACCATCAATGAAGAACGGTCGCAGCATGTTGATTTTTCTACTCCATACTACTATTCGGGACCGCAGATTTTTGTCAGACCTGACAGTAAGGTTGAGAAGCTTTCAGATTTAGAAGGATTGGAAATAGCTGTTGCAAAAGGGTCCACTTATGCAACATCTGCTGAAGAAGTGACAGATAATATTGTGCTTTATGACAGTGACGTAACTGCTTTGGAAGCGTTAGCCAACAACAGGCACGACGCTGTTATAACGGACTTTATTACAGGTAAGGAAGCAATTGGCGCTGGCCTTGAGATTGAAGGAAAAGAGCTTCTTGGCCGAAGCGAGCAGGCAATTGCAATAGCCAAAGACAACGATGAACTGCTGAAAAAAGTCAACGAAGCCTTGGATACTTTGAGAGAAAATGGAACGTTGAAAAAAATCAGTGAAAACTATTTTGGTGAAGACATCACGGTCAAACCGGAATAATAGGTTGTTAACTTTGGCGAATGTGCGGTTATCCCGCACATTCGTTTCTGCTTAAATATCCTGTTTGATAACATGAATGAATGAATGAATATGAGCCAATAGGGAGTTGAATGTATTTTGCCAAGCCTAACGCATGTTATAGATGTTTTTTTTGCCACGTATGATGTCTTTCTCAAAGGCATGATGCTCACGTTGCAAGTTACAGCAATTTCGATTTTAATCGCAATTTTTATTGGGCTATTTTTCGCCTTTTTAAAAATTTCAGGAGTCAAAGTATTGCAATGGATTGCGGATGCCTATATTTATCTGGTTAGAGGAACTCCATTAATTGTCCAGATTTTTATCTTCTATTTTGGAATGACGAGTTTTAATATATCGGCCTTCTGGTCAGTAGCACTTGGTCTTGCTTTCCATAACGGGGCGTATATTGCGGAAATCTTCCGAGGAACTATCCAATCCATTGACAAAGGCCAGATGGAAGCAGGTCGGTCTCTAGGAATGAGCAGATCCCTTAGCATGAGACGAATTATCCTGCCACAAGCTTTTCGCCGTGCCCTGCCTCCGCTTGGGAATCAATTCATCATCGGCCTCAAGGATTCATCACTAGCAGCCTTCATTGGAATGTATGAATTATTCAATGTCGCAACAACAATGGGATCAAACGATTTTGACAATATGACCTATTTGCTCATAGTTGCCGTTTACTATCTATTCCTTGTTTATTTGATATCTATTGTAGTTAGATTGCTTGAGAAAAAACTATCCGTAAGTGACTAAGGAGGAAATAAATTTGGACGGACGGGATATGATTGAAGTTAAGAAATTGAATAAATCATTTGGCGATCTTCATGTATTGAAGGATGTCGATATAAATGTCAAAGAAAGTGACGTGGTCTGCCTGATTGGCGCCAGCGGCTCGGGAAAAAGCACCTTGCTGCGCTGCCTGAACTTTTTGGAAATCAAAGATAATGGGCAAATTATCATTGAAGGGGAGGAAATTAATGCTGATAGCCATGATTTGAATAAAGTACGTCAGAAAATCGGCATGGTTTTCCAGCACTTTAACCTATTTCCTCATAAAAACGTGATTGAGAACATTATGGAGGCACCAGTCCATGTGAAGGGTGTCAGCAAGGAACAGGCGATCAAAGAGGCAAAAGAACTACTTGCAAAGGTTGGACTTGCCGATAAAGAAAAAGTATATCCATCCAAGCTGTCAGGTGGACAGAAGCAAAGGGTAGCTATTGCAAGAGCCCTAGCGATGAAACCTGACATCATGTTGTTTGATGAGCCAACTTCAGCTCTCGATCCTGAATTAGTTGGAGAAGTTTTAACAACGATGAAGGAGCTTGCAGAAGAAGGAATGACAATGGTCGTCGTTACACATGAAATGGGATTTGCCCGCGAGGTGGCTGATTGGGTTGTATACATGCATGGAGGCAGAATCGTCGAAGTCGGACGGCCAGAAGAGTTTTTTGAAAATCCAACAGAAGAACGCACACGTGAGTTTTTAAGCAATATTTTTTAATGTTTGAACGCTTAGGCTTCTAAGCGTTTGTTTATTGGACGGGAACAAGCGGGAAAAGTTCGTTGCGTTGAGGATATTTAAGGGAAAAAGAATGCAGAATACAAATTAACTAAAAAGAATAAGAAAGAACGACTTCTCTGGTCGGCAATCCGAGGCACAGGACGTGGCATTCTAGGCGGGCAGCGTTTGTCGGGGCTGACCAAGGCGCTTGCGCTTTTCTTTTTGCATTACGGAAAAATCATAGATCTTATGGAGGCTGACATGCTCAAAAATATTTTATCGAACTTTGTTTTTACAGTTTCAGCTGCGGTGATCTTATTGTTCGTCGTAGTTGGTGCTGCCATGCCTAAGAGATTTGGCGCGGTAGCTGGTGATTTGTTTCGATTTACGACGGTGAATTTTGGCTGGTTCTATTTGCTTGCCGTGTTCATTATTGTTTTATTCCTGATTGGACTGGCTGTTAGTAAATATGGATCCATCCGCCTTGGCGGTGAAGGAGAAAAACCTGAATTCTCCTTTTTCACCTGGATTGGCATGCTTTTTTCAGCTGGATTCGGAGCAGGGCTTGTTTTCTGGGGAATCGCAGAACCAATGAGTCATTTCTTCGCTACTCCGTTTTCAAATATAGAAGGGGAATCCCGCAGTGCAGCAAGAGTTGCGATGGGATATTCCTTTTTTCACTGGGGTGTAAGTCAGTGGTCCGTGTTTGCGATTGTTGGATTGGTAATTGGTTTCCTTCAGTTCAGGAAACAAAAAGACGGCTTGGTTTCTACAGCTCTTGAGCCGATTACAGGTACAAAGCCTGTAGTGAAAAATACGATTGACACACTCGCAGTTATTGCAACGGTGATGGGAATCGCCACATCTGTGGGGCTTGGTGTTCTGCAAATGAATGGCGGATTGAATGCTGTTTTTGATACGGAGAATTCAATCATGATTCAATTGGGGATTATTTTAGTCATTTTCATTGCCTATATGATTTCTTCTTCCACTGGGCTTAATAAAGGAATTGCGATGTTGAGCAATCTAAATCTAGGACTTGCCCTGGTTCTCTTATTGTTCGTTCTGATTGCCGGGCCTACTGTTTTTATTTTGGAAAGCTTCACACTTGCAATCGGGGATTATTTTGCCAACTTCATTCAGTACAGCCTCAGGCTGCAGCCTTACCAGGAAGGAACCTGGACAAGGGACTGGACAATCTTCTACTGGGCATGGGCTATTGCCTGGTCGCCATTTGTTGGGGCATTCGTGGCCCGGGTTTCAAAGGGCAGAACAATACGCGAATATATTTTTGGTGTCATGGTGATTCCTCCTGTGATCGCTTGTCTATGGATTGCCGCATTCGGCGGGACGGCATTATGGAATGATCTGCAGAATGACACGGGTATTGCTGCAGCAGTCGATGCTGATTTAACATCTGCTTTATTCAAGACATTTGAAGTTTTACCAATGTCAACCATCCTATCGATTCTATCGATTATTTTGATTTTCACATTTCTGGTCACTTCAGCAGATTCAGCAACCTATATCCTTGCAAGTATGACCACATCTGGAAGCTTAAATCCTCCCATTTTTGCTAAAATTGTCTGGGGTACACTAATGGCTGCTATTTCTGCAGTCCTTCTATACGCCGGTGGACTGGAAGCTTTACAGACTGCTTCCTTAATTGCCGCACTTCCATTTACAGTCTTGCTTCTGCTGTTGATATTTTCGATCCTTAAGCTCCTGAAAAAAGAACCATTGCCAATTAGACCGGCAGATTTAAGGAGATTCAGGAGACTGGAGAAAGCGGCAAGCAATGAACAGGATAAAAATAAAAAATAATGCCAGGAAGCCTGCAAACAGATTTAGACTGCAGAGAGGGTCGATTTCCATCGAATCTCTTTGCGGTCTTTTTTCGCTAAGCTTATTTTCGGTCAAGGACTAATTTGCATCCAGTGAAGGAGAAATGAATCATTTTAATAAAGCTTGAAACTTTTTTCCAGTTCAATCGTATTACATATCAAGAAATATATGGAATAAGGGAGGGTAGGAATTTCGATTTTAGCGAGGGGTGATTGGGCATGCCGATAGAAACAATTTACTTATACGGATTGGTGATTTCGGGTGTTATCACGATTCTTTATCTTTTTTTCGGTGACGCCCTTGAAGGACTGACAGAAGCAATTCCTTTTGTGAATCCGACATTGATTTTTTCATTTGTGACAATTTTTTCTGCAGGGGGATATTTAAGCGAAATTTTCACTAGGCTGAACAGCTTGTTGATTGCTGGAGCAGCAGCCATTATTGCTCTTATTCTTGTCACTTTAATGAATGTGTTTGTGTTACTTCCTTTATCGAAAGCTGAGGAGTCACTTGTCTACAAAGAGAGTGACTTGCGGGGAAGAATTGGTACCGTCATCACTGGGATTCCGTCAGATGGATATGGGGAAGTCTTGCTTGAGAATATAAGTGGCCGCATCTCCAAACCGGCAGTCAGCTTCACAAACACCAATATTCCTTATGGCAAAAAAGTACTCGTGATCGACATTGAAAACGGAGTGCTGCAAGTAAAATTATATGAAGAATTAGAGACCGATTTTTAGGAGGAGAAGGTATGGATCTAATGTTTATCGTAATTGGTTTTGTAGTTTTTTTACTCATCGCATTGGTCGCCGTTTTCATCACAAAATACAAAACGGCTGGACCGGATGAAGCCTTGATTGTGACAGGAAGTTTCCTTGGCAGCCGCAATGTGCATACAGATGAATCGAATAATAAGATCAAGATCATCAGGGGCGGGGGTACATTCATCCTTCCGGTGTTTCAACAATCTCGCCCGCTCAGCCTGCTGTCCAGTAAACTTGAAGTAACAACTCCGGAGGTCTACACAGAACAGGGAGTACCCGTGATGGCAGACGGTACTGCGATAATCAAAATTGGCGGATCCATTATTGAAATCGCCACTGCTGCTGAACAGTTCCTTGGCAAGTCAAAAGAAGATCGGGAAAATGAAGCGAAAGAAGTATTAGAAGGGCATCTTCGATCGATTTTAGGATCGATGACTGTCGAAGAAATCTATAAAAATCGTGATAAATTCTCCCAGGAAGTCCAGCGCGTTGCTTCCCAGGATCTTGCAAAAATGGGATTAGTGATTGTTTCGTTTACGATTAAAGATGTCCGAGACAAAAATGGGTACCTTGATTCTCTAGGGAAACCTCGAATTGCCCAAGTAAAACGTGATGCAGATATCGCAACTGCTGATGCAGAAAAAGAAACACGCATCAAAAAAGCGGAAGCAGATAAAGAAGCGAAGAAAGCCGAATTTGAACGTGCGACTGAAATCGCCGAAGCTGAAAAAATCAATGGGTTGAAAAGGGCTGAGTTCCGCCGTGAACAAGACATTGCCAAGGCTCGTGCCGACCAAGCATATGACCTCGAAAATGCCCGAGCCCAGCAAGAGGTAACAGAACAGGAAATGCAGGTCAAGATCATCGAGCGCCAAAAGCAAATCGAGCTCGAGGAAAAAGAAATTCTCCGCCGTGAACGGCAATATGATTCCGAGGTCAAGAAAAAAGCCGATGCAGACCGCTACTCAGTTGAGCAATCTGCAGCCGCAGACAAAGCAAGACAAATCGCCGAAGCAGATGCAAATAAATACCGCATTGAAGCAATGGCTCGTGCCGAAGCAGAAAGAATCCGCATGGATGGACTCGCAAAGGCTGATGCCGAGCGAGCACAGGGGGAAACAGAAGCTGAAATCATCCGCCTGAAAGGAATCGCGGAAGCAGAGGCAAAAGAAAAGATTGCCGAGGCATTTGAACAGTTTGGCCAGGCAGCTATTCTCGATATGATCGTAAAAATGCTTCCTGAATACGCGAAGCAGATAGCAGCTCCTCTTGGCAACATAGATAAAATTACCGTTGTCGATACTGGTAGCAGTGGGCCCAATGGCGGAGCAAACAAAGTAACCAGCTATGCGACGAATTTAATGTCAACACTCCAGGAATCACTAAAAGCATCATCAGGTATTGATGTCAAAGAACTGATCGAGAACTTCTCAGGAAAAGCCAATGTCAAAAACAGCATCGAAGCATCTACAGATGAAATTCGGAATGGAATTCAAGCAAAAGTAAAGCAGGAAGAATAGAAGGAAAACCCGTCTGAAGAAACAAATTCAGGCGGGTTTTGTATGCGGGGAAAATGTTAACGAAATATTCATAAAGATGGACGGCTAATTAGATTACAATAAACTTAAAGAAAGGAAGTGGCATATGATACTTAAAAAAAGATCGGAATCGTTGGAATTAATTGCATCTAGGTGTTTAAACACTAGAATGGAGTGGTCCTCAAAAGAAAAATTTCATCTTGCAAATCTGGAAAAGGGATATAAAGGAGAGGTTGAATTTGATCGGTTGACTGATAACCTTTCAGAAGAAAGGTATATAATTGATGATCTTTTGCTTGAAGTAAATAATTCTTTTTTTCAAATTGATAAGGTAATAATTAGTGGGGCGTTGATCCATCTATTGGATGTGAAATATCATGAAGGGGATTTTTATTTAGAATCAGATAGACTTTACTCAGTGAAAAATGGCAAAGAATACAAAAATTCTGTTATCCAATTAAAGCCGAGTGAGACACTATTTCGTCAACTACTTCAAAACCTCAAATTTGATTACCTCGTCCAGGCTTCTCTTGTTTTTAACAACCTAGAATTCACGCTATATCAAGCCCCTATGGACCAGCCAATTATTTTACCAACCCAGATAAATCGTTTTTTAAAAGAACTAAATGATACACCTTCTAAGTTAGGTCAGAATCATAAACTACTCGCCCAAAAATTACTTGAATTGCATCATGAGAAAAATCCGTATACCACTCTGCCAGACTATAATTATGAAAAATTGAAAAAAGGGATGTACTGCCATATTTGTGGTTCATTTAAAACGGAGATTAAAAATTTTGATTTGGTTTGCGGTAAATGTGGTGAACAGGAAAGGATTGAACAAGCTGTTCTGCGATCTATTCAAGATTTAAAAATTCTCTTTCCGGAAATTAAAATAACGACGCAGATTATCAATGAATGGTGCGATGGAAAAATCAGTAAGAAAACAATTACGAAAGTTTTGAAGAAGAACTACGTATCAACTGGTAGGACTTCTGATACTTATTATGAATAACTCTCATAGATTAATGGAATAAGTTCGGACAGGTTTCAGGGAAAATAGGTCAAAGTAGTCCAAAGTAGGTCGGAGTTCGGACAGGTTTCGGACAAAACCGGCAAAAGTAGTCCGAAGTTAGCCAAAGTTCGGACAGGTTTCAGGAAAAACCGGCAAAAGTAGTCCGAAGTTAGCCAAGGTTCGGACAGGTTTCAGGGAAAATAGGTCAAAATAGTCCGAAGTTAGCCAAGGTTCGGATAGGTTTAGGGGAAAACAGGCAAAAGTAGTCCAAAGTTCGGACAGGTTTCGGACAGAACCAGCAAAAGTAGTCCGAAGTAGTCCAAAGTTCGGACAGGTTTCGGGCAAAACCGGCAAAAGTAGTCCGAAGTAGGCCAAAGTTCGGACAGGTTTCAGGCAAAACCGGAAAAAGTAGCGAAGTAGGCCAAAGTTCGGACAGGTTTTAGGAAAAACAGGCAAAAGTAGTCCGAAGTTAGCCAAGGTTCGGACAGGTTTCAGGGAAAATAGGTCAAAGTAGTCCGAAGTTAGCCAAAGTTCGGATAGGTTTAGGGGAAAACAGGCAAAAGTAGTCCGAAGTAGTCCAAAGTTCGGACAGGTTTCGGGAAGAAGTCCAATGGGTCCGGACTGCTTTGGTTCTGTCTGAATAAGGCTTTGACAATAATAAAGTAATTTTTTGTTATGTGTTTGCCAAATGTTATAATGAACAGAATCATAAAATCTTTCTGAATCTGGAGGCAATTATGCTGACTTTTGATCAAAAACTTTCCATTATTGAATCTTTCCAAGAGCTTGAACGAAAAAATGTTTCTATGAACCGTGTGAACTTTCATTATCCAGATAGCAGCTATGATAAGAAAATTGTTGTCTATCACTTACATCCAAACGGAAATGGGTATGTCTATGGAGAATTTTTAGATGGATATGAGTCTGATGGGAAGGGGATGGTGAATATTCGCGATTTTACTGGGGACGAGCTAAAAACGATCATTGAACTCTCCATTGAGTCACTTACAGCTAGCAATACGATTGAATCAGCTATTATCGAAGACTATAAAGACGAGCGCTGGGTCAATACAGAGAATCACACGCTAATCTTAGTTCATGAAGAAGACAGCTGGAATGTATATGCCGGCCTAAATTTGGATGGCACATTTCTATCTTATAATGAAGCAAAACAGTATTTAGAAGAAGAAGGATTCAGGAAAAGATAAAAAGGATGCCACAGGCATCCTTTTTATCTTT
Source organism: Mesobacillus subterraneus (assembly GCF_000934845.1). Classification (GTDB taxonomy): domain Bacteria; phylum Bacillota; class Bacilli; order Bacillales; family Cytobacillaceae; genus Mesobacillus; species Mesobacillus stamsii. The sequence goes on along the minus strand of NZ_JXIQ01000097.1, from coordinate 38,493 downwards.
TCTATAATTTAAACTGGGCGGTCAGTTTTTCTAACTCTAAAGCTGTTTGTTGCAGGGTTTTCGTTGTTTCATTCACATTTTCAGCGATTCGCAATTGTTCCTGAGTCGATTGATCTGTCCGGCTAGTTCCTGCTGCAATCTGCTGGGAAGCCTGTGAGACGGTGTCGAGTGAGTTTGTGATTTGTTCGATCGCAATCACCTGCTGTTCAATCGCCGAAGCAATATTGTTTGAGTTATCCTCAATCTCTAAAGTGGTTTCATATATATCCTTCAGTGTTTCTTTGGCGTGAGTGGACAGGTTTTTATTGTATTGTACTGCTTCTCTTGTCTTAAAGATGTAATCTACTGCATTGCGTGTATTTTGGACATTTTCATTTACAATGGTAATAATGGTTGCAGCTGACTTCGCACTCTCTTCAGCAAGCTTTCTGACTTCACTTGCGACCACTGCAAACCCTTTTCCGTGTTCACCAGCCCTTGCCGCTTCTATGGCTGCGTTCAATGCCAACAGGTTTGTTTGGTCCGAAATGGTGTTAATGATCTTAACGAATTGGGTAATTTTGTCTGATTGCTTTTCCAGCTCTGTAATAATATTAGCCAGATGATTTGTGTTTTCGTCAACTAATTCCAGTCCCTCCAGCATTTCATCAATCCTTTTCGTGCCTTCTTTGGAAGTGGCAGTTGAATTTTTGGCAATGAAGCTAGCCTGCTGTGCGGAAGCGTTAATTTCTTCAATTCCTGCATTGATTTCTTCCAATGTTGCTTGCATTTCCTCAATATTGGCATTCTGTTCCTGTGTACTTGCTGCCGCCTGTTGGTTCGCTGCCGTTAATTCCCTGATGGCTTCAACAGAGCTGGAAGCAACACTTGATAACCCTGTTGTTTCATTGGAAACTTCCTTCGTGCTTGCTTGCACCTGTGAAACCAAGGTGCGAAGCGATGAAGTCATTACATTGATGCTTTCTGCTAAGGCACCGATCTCATCTTTTGAACGTACCTTGATGTCATCTTGCGATAAATCACCATTTGCAATATTCGACGTCAAATTTTTAATCTTATTTAATGGTTTAATCAGCCTTGAAACCAAGATATACATAGCTGTGCTTGAAAGGAGCAGGATAATGATCGACATGACCCAAATCCCTGCAACTTCACGATTGATTTTCTTATTGATTTGGGAAACGTCAAACTCGACCCCATATAAGGCAATTGCCTTTCCGCTCATGTCGGTAATGGGAGCAAACCCGGTCATTTTTGCCCCAGTATCTGACTTAAATATATCCGTAGTCGTTCTTTTGTTTTCCTTAAAAGCCTCCATTGCAGCTTGATCAAACGCTTTTCCGCTGGAATATTGTGAACCATAGGTGAGGTCATCCTTCATCATTGCTGAACTCATCGTTGGAACGATGAATTTATTTCCATCCTGAGTGATCAAATAGAGATTATGTATTAAGGGGTTTTCCTTAAGAATTAGATCCATTTGTTTTTGCATTGAAGTGACACCGGGATTGTTCTTAGATGGATTGCCGATGATGGTATTAGCTTTTCCAACGGATACCTGATCCGCCAATAAGCTTGAAATGGTCATGAGTTCAGCTTCCATTGACTCGAAATTACTGGACTTTATCGTATACTGGGCATATAAAGTTGTTGCAATTGCAAGGATAAGGATGGAAATGATACTCAAGGAGACGATCTTCAGCTTTAAACTCATATGCCCTTTGAGTAGGGGTCCGACTGCTTTTTTCTTTTTAACAGCGATCTTTCTTTTCATAAAACGCAATTTGTCCACTCCTTTTGATTCTGCCTAGCGAAAATATCGTTATTGTTATTTTCGGTAAAATTTAAAAATAGTTAAGCGGAAAATTCTAAATTAAGATTATGCATTCTTACTTTTAAAAGTTTCGAATACTTGGACTAAGTGAATAAAAGGTGTTAGCTGTTAAACAAAAGGGTATAATGTAAAGAATGATTTCAATGAAATTTTGAAGGAACTGCTCTGTAGGAGGTGAATGCCTTACAATATGTAAGGCTTGCCCATTGATTATTACGAATTTATTGTTAGTGATTTTGTTAATTGCATTGACTGGTTTTTTCGTTGCAACTGAATTTGCAATTGTGAAAGTTAGGAGTTCACGGATTGATCAACTGATTGCAGAAGGAAGGAAAGGGGCGCAATCAGCTAAACATGTCATCACGCATCTCGATGAATATTTGTCTGCCTGTCAGCTTGGGATTACCATAACGGCTCTTGGCTTAGGCTGGTTAGGGGAACCGACAGTGGAAGCGGTGCTCCATCCCGTTTTTGAAAGCTTGCATCTAAATGAGTCATTATCTGGTCTCTTATCGTTTGCTATCGCGTTTGCTTCGATTACTTTTTTGCATGTTGTAGTGGGAGAACTTGCCCCTAAGACGGTTGCTATCCAAAAAGCAGAAGCAATCAGCATGGCATTTTCAAAGCCAATTATTTTGTTTTATAAAATAATGTATCCCTTTATTTGGGCGCTGAATGGATCAGCCCGGCTTTTGGTCGGTTTATTTGGCATAAAGCCGGCCTCCGAACATGATATAGCTCATTCAGAGGAGGAGCTGCGGATTCTATTATCGGAGAGCTTTGAAAGTGGAGAAATTAACCAGAATGAATTGAACTTTGTTAATAATATTTTTGAATTTGATGAGCGGATCGCTAAAGAAATTATGGTTCCTAGAACGGAAATTGTTACGTTTGACATTTCGGACGATGTGGAAAAAATTATTGATGTGATTCAAGAGGAGAAATACACCCGATACCCTGTAGTCGATGGGGAAAAGGATAATGTTGTTGGAATGATTAATATCAAAGAAATACTGACTGCGAAATTGACACAAAGGGAGCTCCAAAAAGAATCGATTTTGTCATCATTTATTAAGCCAGTCATTAAGGTGATTGAGAACATTCCCATACATGATTTGCTCGTGAAGATGCAGAAAGAACGCATCCATATGGCAATCTTGATCGATGAGTATGGGGGCACCTCTGGCCTCGTAACTGTGGAGGATATTTTGGAGGAAATCGTTGGGGACATCCGTGACGAATTTGATGTAGATGAAATAGCCGAAATTAGAAAGATAAAAGAAGGCCATTATCTTTTCAGCTCAAGAGTATTGATTGATGAAGTGAATGATCTGCTAGGCATCCATATTTCCGAAGAAGATGTGGACACTATTGGCGGGTGGTTCATGACCAAGAATATGGATGCGGAAATTGGTGACGAGATTGAGGAAGAAGGGTTTCTTTTCAAAATCATTGAGATCGATGAATACCATATTGCCTATTTAGAGGTTACCAAGATAAAAGAGGAGTAAAATTGATTAAACAGAAAGCAAGACATAAAAAAGAAAGACGCCTAGAAGGCGTCTTTCTGCGTATTGAGGCGATTGACTGCACGCCACATCGTGCATTTCCGCGAAGGAGTGTCAACCGGCTTACACAATTCAGCTCATCGCTTGATTAATATATCATGAGCAAGATGTGTTAGCAAGAGGGAATTTTCGGAAGCATTCCTTTATTTTTCTATGAAACCCTTAATGGCTCCAATTCGTATTATAATAGACTGAAAGATTTACGGAAAGGATTTTTATCGTGAATAAAAAGCTGTTTGGGAATGCATCCGTCACTTTCTTGTTGATTTTGATGGTGCTTCTGTTATATTCCCAGTTTCTTAATAGATCGGAAGTACAGGAAGATGCTACTCTGCCAAAGGACCTCCATCCGCTTGTCTTGGAGAAAAAGGAAACGTTGGTCAAGACGGCTGCTGATTCAGGGATCAGCATCATTGTGACGGATGGATTCAGGAGTTTCCAGGAACAAGATTTTTTGTATCAAAAGGGCAGGACGACAGATGGTCAAATTGTCACCCACGCAAAAGCTGGGGATTCTTATCATAATTTTGGCCTAGCAATAGATTTTGCCTTATTGGATAAACAAGGGAAAGCATTGTGGGATACAGCCTATGACGGAAATGGGAACGGAAAATCGGATTGGATGGAGGTAGTTGCTATAGCCAAGGAACTTGGATTTCAATGGGGAGGAGATTGGGAGCACTTTAAAGATTATCCTCATTTTGAAATGCGTTTCGGACTAACGATTGATGATTTGCAACGTGGGAAACGGCCTCCGCAAAACTCGCTGACTGCATCACAAAATTAACTGAAGCATCGGGCAGGATTCCTAGGAACTGCACCGATGCTTTGGTATGTTATTTTTGATTGGAGACAGTGGAAACATCTGTATAAGGCTTTTTGATTTTAAGTAGCTGCTTAATGATGAGGCTAGGACCACCAAGCATTAAGAGGTAGCGCGCCTCGATCACCTGCTTCATTAAAGCAGCAAATGAACCGGAGATTTTCAACCCGAACACTTTTCCTACGGCCACCTTATTTCCAATGGAAGCGACCGTGCCTTTATGATGATACATGAAAGGTTTAAGCGGTTCCCCCCTCAGGCTGGCAATCATATTAGGACCACATAAAACTGCCTGTTGTAAGGCCACTTGTGCAGTCGGAGGAAGGGCATTTTTCTCATCCTTCATGCATAATGCAGCATCCCCGATGCAAAAGACATTTTCTACACCTTTTACCCGTAAAAATTCATCAACCGGAATACGGCCTCTTGAAATAGGCAAATTTAGTTTTTCTAGGAGGAAATTACCGCGAACACCAGCAGCCCAAATCAATGTTTTGGACGGAAGTACTTCTCCATTGTCCAAGTCAATTGAAGTTGGAGAACATTTTCGTATTTTAGTAGAGGTCATTAATTCAACATTGTTCTTTTTAAAATAAGTGGTTGTAAAATCAATTGCTTCTTGATCAAATCCTGGCAGAATGGTGGGACAAGCTTCAATAGTAATGATTCTTGTTTTGGAAAAAGGAATATCATAGGCGCGGCAAAGATTTGGCAATGCTTCAATGAGTTCGCCCACCATTTCAATACCGGTAAAACCTGCTCCGGCTACCGCAAAGGTAAGTCTAGATGGATCAGAATCAATTTTGTAAGCAGCGAACTGTCTGAGAATATGGTTATAAATAGCTTTTGTGCTTTGAAAGCTTTTGATTTTAAAGGCATTTTCTTCTACTCCTGGAATATCAAAGGTAGCGACATCAAAACCTAGAGAGATCAGCAAGTAGTCATACTCTATTTTATCGCCAGAATCAAGATAGACTTTCTTTTTACCGAAGTCAACATTCTGAACGGTTCCTTTTTTAAAGTGAATCTTATTTGTCTTGAGCAAATTTGGAATGTGCAGCGCGATTTTATCGTCTGATGCCGTTCCGGCGCCAGTTTTATGAAGCTGGGTTGAAATATAATGGTAATCATGTTTATTGATCAACGTTACTTCTGCTTCGCCGTCACTCAGTGATTTCTCCAGTTGCCGGCTTGTAATCAAGCCGCCATACCCTGCACCGAGTATCACTATTTTGGGAGTTTTCATTGGATCTCCTTCTTTCCGATTTATCATTGTGATATATTTCACAATACCGATGAAAAAAAATAAAACCTAGAATTGGTTTTTATAATCATTTTTGTGAAATAATTCACATTCTTTATACCAATAGATTACTATAATCTTCTTATGGAATCAAGTCATCTTCTACATCTACTGTTAATTTTAACAAAAGTTTGAACAATAATTGTTTTTTCTGTCATTAAACAGCTTAGCCCTGGATTCCCAGGGCTAATTTTTATTGATCACTATCCATATATTTCTTTTCGCTTGAAGATGAATCCTTTGTATGATGACCGTCCTTTTCTTCTTGCTTTTCCTGATTAAGGTCTTCGATTGGAATGGGATCAACAGTTAACTCACTTTTGAATGTATCATGGAGACTTTTTTTTCGGGTACTATACTGTTCTGGATTGTCCATGTTTTGCGTGTTATCTACAGGAGTTGACTTTTTAACCATCCTTTTCACCTCTCTTTTTCATCTGGCTCCCTTTCTGTTCTAATGGAACCATGCTTTCGAGTTTTTTGTGATTATCAAACCTTTTAACAACGAAAGTACCCCTTTTAAGTCTATTTAAAACATTATCGTTTCTAATGATTTCACAATTCCAATTTACCCGATGTCCAATGTCTTTTGTGCCGTAATCCTTCATACAGTTAGAATGTATGTTTAATTATTGGAATATGGAGGGGAAGCATCATGATAATTATCCGGTTTCCAGATGCGGATGGGAAGCAAAAGCTGCAAAATCTGTCTGGAAAACAGAAGGAAATATTCGAAGCTCTGGATCATAGCCTGACATTGTTTGAGTTTGATACAAACTTTCAACTCTTATTTGAAATTAGGTTAAGGGGAAATATCATTGAAGCGGCGCTGGGCCTGAAAAATGCTTCGGTAGCCTTTACCTCATTTAAATACTCTAAATTCAATCCAGTCTATTGGACAAAAGGTCCAAGTGGCTATTTACTGAATCCTAATGTGAGACCGTCAGATGCCATTTCTGACATTTTTACGAACGGGCAGGAATATGGGTTTGAATGCTCTACCGCAATGGTGATTATTTTCTACAAAGCGGTCCTCGATTCCATCAGAGTGACGGATTTTGACTATCTATTCAGGGGATTGCTTGTCTGGAACTGGAATTACGACCATGATTTGGCGATCATCACCTTGGAAGGGAGTGAATTCATTCCCGGGGATGTCGTCTATTTCATGAATCCAGATTATGAAATGCCGATTTGGAGAGGCGAAAACGCGGTTTTTCTTGGAAAGGAATTATACTATGGTCATGGAATTGGAATTGGAACAGCAGAGGAAATGATCGAGGCGCTTAACACACTCAGAAAAAAGGACTCGACCACATCAGCCTTTATGCTACAGCAACATAGCAGGCTAAACTCTAAGTATTTGGCTCAATATTCCAATTAATGAACCTAAAAAACTGGAAAAGGCTGGCAGTACTGTCGGCCTTTTATAGTGTGGCCTGGCTCCAATGTCCGATATGATACGCTTATCTCCTTCTGCTCCTTTCAGCTCATTTTTTTTAAAAGGGATTTCTTATACGATAGACGAGGAATAGTTTAAAAAATTAGGGGAATATAAAAGGAGATAAATTCTATCCGATTCTACGTTACGGATGGGTAATTTACAGGCGGAAAAAAGGGAGTTTTTGAAGATGCGGTTATCAGAAGTACTGGATGCTCTCGGCAACAGTTTAAAAAAATACATAAATGGTGCAGACCTTGAATTGACAGGCATCCAAATGGATTCGCGCAAAGTGAAGCCAGGAGATTTGTTTGTTGCGATTTCTGGATTTCAAATTGATGGTCATCAGTTTATTCAAGAAGCAATGGAAAAAGGGGCTGCTGCCGTGATAGGAGAAAATGAGCATCATTTGGCTGTGCCATATATCCAGGTGTTTGACAGCAGAATGGCTCTAGGGAGAGTCGCCAGTGCTTATTTTCAACATCCATCGAGGAAGCATACGGTGATAGGCGTTACCGGTACAAACGGGAAAACGACTGTTTCCTATATGATAAAACATATTCTAGAGTATGCGGGCAAAAGCTGTTCCTTGCTTGGTACGGTGTCTTATCTGATAAACAATGAGGTGTACAAGCCCTCGAATACAACCCCAGATGCTTTGCAAATTCAGGAATTGCTGGCCAAAAGCAACGATGAGTTTGTTGTTTTAGAGGTATCATCACATGCCTTAAAGCAATATCGAATTGAAGGACTGGAACTGGATTATGGGCTGTTCACGAATCTTTCCCATGACCATCTGGATTACCATCCAACGATTGAGGATTATTTCGAGGCGAAAACACTAATGTACAATTACATGAAACCAGCAGGATCGGCAATTGTCAGCCGATTGTGCAAGTGGGGAAAAATATTAACTGTTCGATTGAACGCTAAAGAGATTCCTACTTATACAATGGGCAATCTTCAAACCGATGATGTAAAAATAGAAGATATTCAGCTAAAAGGGGAAACCAAATTTAAAATAAAAATGGGCGGAATCGTTTATCCATTGACTCTGCCGTCCCCTGGTCTCCATAATGCCTATAACGCCGCAATGGCCTTTCTGACAACTGTCAAAATTGGCATTCATCCTAATGCAATCACGGAGGCTTTAAAGACTTTCCCAGGTGTTCCTGGAAGATTTGAAATGATTTCACATCCAGAGGGTGCAACCTTCATTATTGATTATGCCCACACAAAGGATGCGATCGAATACTGTCTGCAGGCAGCACAAGAACATAATGCTGTTAAAATAAAGCATATATTCGGATTTCGCGGAGAGCGAGATACGACAAAGAGAGAATATATGGTCAAAGCGTCTGCAGAAATGAGTGATGAATTTATTTTGACTTTCGATGACTTGAATGGTGTTTCTGAAGAGGAAATGAAGAATCAGCTGCAGGAACTAAATAAACAGTATGGGATGAATAAAGGGATGGTTATCACCGATAGAACGATAGCGATCCGCGATGCATGGGAAAACGCAAGCTTAGGGGAATGGATTTTAATCACCGGTAAAGGTCCTGAGGAATATCAAACGAGATATGAACTCCCTACATCATCCGATAAAGACACACTGTTATACTTACAAAAACAGCAGGAAAAAGAAAAAATAACCGGTTGAATCTTCCGCAGGCTATCAGTACGATTGTCTGCAATTTTATGCGTTCCCTAATTGTAAAATCAGGAAAGGACACAAATTAGCCTTTTAATCTTGACAATAATATGAAAACTAGTTATGTCGCTCCAAAATCGATCCGCCATCTTTTATCATATAAATAGAAAAGGGAAGGCAGGGAGGTTCGCAATATGGATAAGCAAGATATTTATAAAATGCTCGAGGAAGTAAAAGAACCAATGCTAGGAGTCGATATTGTGAACCTGGGCCTCGTCTATGAAGTCAGTGTCAAAAACGATCATGATGTGGAAATCGTAATGACCACCAGGAATGAGAATTGTATGCTTGCAGATTATATCGCCCTCTCTGCCCGGGAACATTTAACAGACCAGATGAAAGGCCTCGAGCATATCGACATCAAAATGGTTTCTGCCCCTAAATGGACGAAGGATCGCATGACAAGATATGCAAAATTTTTACTGGACCTATAAATTAATTCTCAAAAAAGATTGCAACTTAAATGGCAATCTTTTTTTATTTGCGTGCCCCTATCCCACATTTCGAATTGGGCTAGTATTTTTTTGTTGTTTAATTGCACAAATATCCCCGGTTGAATAGGATATAGGGACACAAAAAAGGAGGTTGTTACGATGTCAGAAGGATGCGGCTACGGCGGAGGCTTTGCCTTAATTGTTGTTTTGTTCATTCTTTTAATCATTATCGGAGCGTCTTGGGGTTTTGGTTACTAAGTTGAACTTCGGGTAGGAGGTTTTAGAATGTACGGATACGGTGGATATGGCGGCTGTAGTGTAGGAGGAGTTGGAAACGGCAACGGATTTGTCTTGATCGTTGTGCTGTTTATCCTGTTGATTATCGTCGGCTGCTCATGTTATCTCTAAGGATTGGAATAAGAAGATAATAGGTGCTTGTGCCATTGGTGCAAGCACCTTTTTCATTCCATCATAAAAAGTTTAGAAAGTCAGTGAGAGTGGTAATAGTGAGGTTGTATTTATGAATTAACTTTACTTTACAGGAGGATCAGTGATGAAGAGGGGTCTAGCTTTCTTTCTAGCAGTAACAATGATTATCAGCTTGCTGGCTGGGTGCTCAGGTGAGCAAAGTGCAGAAGCTGAAAAAACGAAAGATGGGAAGGTAGTAATTGATTTCTGGACATTCTGGGGATCAGAAACACGCAGGCCAATTATTGAAAAAATAGTGAATGATTACAATCAGTCACAGGACAAAGTCTTTGTAAAGCACACTTTTTTGCCTTGGGGCGATATTTGGACCAAGAATCTTGCGTCCGTTGCAGCCGGCAATCCAGCTGATGTAATTGTCAATGATATTAATACCGTAGCTCAGCGTGCTGAAAACAAACAGGTAGAGGATATTAGTGAGTATGTGGATGATTCATTCAAACAGCAGTTTTATCCTTATTTGTGGGATACAGTCGAACAGGATGGAAAAACATACGCAGTTCCATTCAATACAGATACACGTCTCCTATTTTATAACAAAAAAGCTTTCAAAGAAGTGGGACTTGATCCAAATAAACCACCAGCAACTTGGTCTGAACTGGAGGAATATGCTCGAAAATTGGATGTGAAAAATGGCGATAAATATGATCGGATTGGGTTCTATCCTCTTTGGGGAAGTGTTGGTGCTTCCAGTTGGATGATAAATGCAGATGGTGGAAAAGGTTTTATTGCAGATGGAGAACTCGCCATTAACACCCCAAAAAAAGTGGAGGCGCTAAATTGGATTCTTGATTGGAAGGAAGGGCTCGGTGAAAGGACAGTCCAAGCTTTCCAGGCTGAATTTGGCAGCGAACAGTCCAATCCGTTCATTGCAGGGAAGGTTTCCATGTGGATCGATGTAGGTACATTCTATACTCAATTACGGGATTATGGTCAGGATGTTGAGTTTGGCGTTGCGCCCATACCAGCCAAAGAAAAAGGTGCAGGAAATTGGGCTGAAGGAGGCGGTTTCGTTGTAGAAGTGCCCAAAGGCTCTAAGCATCCAAAAGAAGCGATGGACTTTATCCGCTATTTGACAGATGTGAAAGCTCAGAAATACTGGGCCGTCAAAAATTATGATAATGTGGCGAATAGTGAAGCTGCGGAGTCAGCTCTAAATGAACTAAAAGGGCCGGATAAAATGGTTTATGAAGCGACAGTCAAAAATTTGAAGCAAACAAAAATGTTCCCGGTACCGATAGATTACCCAGATTATATGAGCAGATTGAATCCGCATATTGACAATGCTTTATTAGGAAAAACTGCACCTGAAAAAGCACTCAAGCAAGCGGAAGAAGATATTAAAAAAATGAAGAAATAATGCAAAAAAGAGAGAAGGCGCAACTGCCCTTCTCTTTTTGATAAGAACTAGTGTTAATGAAATTGCAAGTGGAGGTTTAGGAATGATGAAAATATCTGAAAGTACATTAGTGCACACAGAAGTTGGGCCAAAAGTGCCCACGGAAAGTAAAGATCCAGAAGCAACTGTGAAAAAAGGTCTAAGTAAAAAAGCAAAAGATAATCTAGCAGGGTACTTATTCATTTCCCCATGGATCATTGGGTTCCTTGGATTGACAATGGGTTACTGTTCAGTCTGGCTGCAAGTTTTACTGATTACAATATTACCTCAAAAATGAATTTCGTCGGGTTAGAAAACTATAAAAGTATGTTTACGATGGACGATTTATTTCGTACTTCCCTGTTTAATACCGTTTATTATGTTGTATTTTCAGTTCCATTGACGACTGCCGGTGCGATCATTCTGGCTGTTCTCCTGAACCAGAAAATCAAAGGCATGAAGTTTTTCCGAACCATCTATTATCTGCCGGCGGTGTTATCAGGTGTGGCAGTCTATCTTCTCTGGATGCAGCTATTGAGTCCATCAACTGGTCTCGTGAACACGATGCTAGGTTGGATCGGAATTACAGGGCCAGCGTGGCTGTTTGATCCTGATTGGACCAAGCCTGCATTGCTATTGATGAAAATGTGGAGTGTTGGCGGAGGAATGCTTTTGTATCTGGCTATTATGCAGGGGGTATCGCCGCAAATGTATGAAGCAGCTGACATGGAGGGGGCCTCGCCGTGGCAAAAGTTTTATTATATTACCTTGCCAATGATTTCTCCCATTATCTTTTTTGATGTTATCACCAGTACGATTGGAGCATTTCAAATTTTTCAAGAAGCATATGTCATGACGGAAAATGGCAGCGGAGGACCCGGGAATTCGCTATTGTTCTATAATTTGCATATGTGGAATAACGCCTTTGAAGTCTTTAACATGGGATATGCTTCGGCAATGGCATGGCTGTTATTTCTCATCGTGATGATTTTGACCTCAGTGAATATGAAGCTCGGTAAGAGATGGGTGCATTATGAAGGAGGAAATGATAAGTGAGTTCCGTGTCTGCCCCAAAATTTTACGAGACGAAAAAGTTTAAGGATAAGGTTAAATACACATTTGTTACATTTGTGTTAATTGCTGGCAGTATGCTGATTTTGCTGCCATTATGGTGGATGATTTCGACTTCACTTAAGTCCCCTGCTGAGATTGCCCAATATCCACCGACATTTTTCCCAAAGGAGTTCCATTTCAACAATTACATTGAGGCCTGGCAGACTGCGCCTTTCACTCGCTGGGCATTGAATACTCTCTTTCTAGCTTCTGTTGGAACGATCGGTAGTGTGCTAGTGAACTCGTTGGTTGCTTACGGTTTTGCTAAAATCCACTTTAAAGGCAGAAATCCACTTTTTATTCTCGTTCTCTCCACCATGCTGATTCCCGGATTTGTTACAATGGTGCCGCAATATATCCTGTTTTCCAAACTTGGATGGGTAAACACATACTTGCCTTTGCTAGTGCCTGCATTCCTCGGCAGTGCCTTTTTCATTTTTTTGCTTCGCCAGTTTATGTTAGGGATACCGAATGAACTGATGGAGGCAGCTGTACTAGATGGAGCGGGACATTTGCAAATCTGGTGGCATATCATGCTTCCATTGACAAAACCGGCTTTAATCACGGTGGCGATTTTCTCTTTCAATGGGGCATGGAATGATCTATTAGGACCATTGCTGTATATTAATGATGAAAGCATGTACACTTTGCAGATAGGCTTGCAAACCTTTAAAGGTACGGTCCAAACACAGTGGCATTATTTAATGGCAATGTCTGTTACAGTATTGCTTCCAGTCATTTTCTTGTTTTTCTTTTTCCAAAAGTACTTTATCGAAGGCTCGAATCTCTCATCTGGAACAAAAGGATAAACACAGAAACTAAAGAGATTGCCCGCAGAAGCAAAATGAATTTCTGTTGGCAGTTTCTTTAGTTTTTCGTTCCTAGCCAGTTTGCTAACCTGTTTCTGTCCTCCTTGTTCATTCGGTTTTGTTCGAATAGACATCTGCTGAGAATGTCGTTTTTAATCAGTTGTTTTGGGGAATATAAAAAGAATGAGTAAAGCAGTTGACTTATCTTGTATATACAAGTAAAATAAAATCGCAACATGATGTATATACAAGTGTTCAGATGTAAAGCGATTTTTTTATATTAAATGAAAACGGTAACAGGAGGAGATCGACTATGGATCGCAAAGCTGTTGAACAAATAGTTGAGGCAGTGGGCGGCAAAGAGAATATCGCCGCAGCTACTCATTGTGTGACAAGGCTTCGTTTTGCTTTAAAGGATGAAGGAAAAGTAGACAAGGAGAAATTAGAGAACAATGATCTCGTAAAAGGATCATTTTCGGCGAACGGTCAATTCCAAGTAGTCATTGGCCAGGGACTCGTCGATAAGGTATATGCAGAAATGGTAGCGATTACCGGGATTGGGGAAGCATCAAAACAAGACATCAAAGATGCAGCTGCCCAGAACCTGAATCCGCTGCAAAGGGCGATCAAGACACTGGCAGATATCTTCATTCCCATCTTGCCGGCAATTGTGACTGCTGGTTTATTAATGGGAATCAATAACATTCTAACCGGGAAAGATATTTTCTTTGAAGGAAAAGCGCTAATCGAAGTTTATACAGGCTGGGCTGATTTTGCAAGTATCATCAATTTAATTGCCAATACTGCGTTCGTATTTCTGCCTGGTCTGATTGGCTGGAGTGCGGTCAATAAGTTCGGCGGAAACCCGCTGCTTGGTATTGTACTTGGACTCATGCTAGTACATCCTGATTTACTGAATGCTTGGGGATATGGAGCAGCACAACAGAAAGGCGAAATCCCAACCTGGAATTTGTTTGGATTGACCGTTGAGAAAGTCGGTTACCAAGGACAAGTATTGCCAGTCCTGCTTGCTTCTTATGTATTGGCGAAAATGGAAATCTTTTTGCGCAAGCGAATACCTGATGCTTTCCAGCTACTTACAGTTGCACCAATTGCCTTGCTTGTAACTGGATTTTTATCATTTATCGTGATCGGACCAATTACTTTTGCAATTGGCAATCTGATTACGGACGGGGTTGTTGGTTTGTTTGATGCTGCCCCTATCATTGGTGGATTAATTTACGGTGCACTTTATGCGCCGCTTGTTATCACCGGTATGCACCATACTTTCCTTGCGGTGGACTTACAGCTGATCGGATCGATTGGCGGCACCTTCCTCTGGCCGATGGTGGCACTTTCCAATATCGCTCAAGGATCAGCGGCGTTTGCGATGATGTTTGCTGACAAAGATAATGAGAAATTAAAAGGTCTTTCGATGACTTCGGCTATTTCAGCCTGGCTTGGAATTACCGAGCCTGCGATGTTTGGTGTGAATTTGCGCTACAGATACCCTTTCATTGCCGCTATTATTGGTTCAGCCATTGCCGGAGTAGTCATTACACTGAGTGGTGTCATGGCGCCTTCGATTGGAGTCGGTGGCCTGCCTGCATTCCTATCCATCTATACGGAGTATTGGGGAGTGTTCTTCATTGGAATGGCCATTGCGCTTGTTGTACCGTTTGTACTGACCTTCATTATGTCCAAGACTAGGAAAAAGAAAGAAGTAGAATGAACTGAATGATCCAGATGGAGGAGGAAGTATTTCATGACTGAACCATGGTGGAAGAAGTCGGTTGTGTATCAGATCTATCCAAAAAGTTTTTACGATACGACTGGCAATGGAACAGGCGATCTTCCGGGAATTATCGCCAAACTGGAATACTTGAGCCAACTTGGGGTGGATATCATCTGGCTTACGCCAATCTATGATTCACCTCAGCGAGACAATGGGTATGATATTAAAGATTATTTTAAGATTTATGAGCAATATGGGACGATGGAAGACTTCGACCGTCTTCTTCAAGAGACCCATAAACGCGGAATGAAACTAATCATGGATATCGTTGTCAACCACTCATCAACTGAGCATGAGTGGTTCCAAGAGGCAAAGAAATCAAAGGACAGCCGCTATCGCGACTATTATATTTGGAAGGATCCAAAAGACGATGGAAGCGCCCCGACTAATTGGGAGTCCAAATTTGGCGGCAATGCCTGGGAGTATGATGAGGCGACGGGACAATACTATCTGCATTTATTCGATGTGACTCAGGCCGATTTGAACTGGGAAAATGAAAAGCTGCGCAATGATGTATATGAGATGATGCACTTTTGGTTTAAAAAAGGGGTAGATGGCTTCCGACTAGATGTGATCAATCTGATCTCAAAGGATCCAACTTTTCCGGATGATGACGGTTCTGTTCCTCCTGGAGATGGTCGGAAATTTTATACAGATGGCCCGCGAATTCATGAGTTTTTGCAGGAAATGAACCAAGAAGTATTCTCGAAATATAACAGCATGACGGTCGGTGAGATGTCATCGACCACAATAGACAACTGTATCAAATACTCGAATCCAGAGCGTAAAGAATTGAGCATGACATTTAATTTTCATCATTTAAAAGTTGATTATCAAAATGGCGATAAATGGACACTCGCTGATTTCGACTTCCTCGCACTTAAACGGATTTTATCTTTATGGCAGGAAGAAATGCATAAAGGCGGAGGATGGAATGCTTTGTTCTGGTGCAATCATGACCAGCCTCGTATTGTCTCTCGTTATGGTAATGACGGGAAATATCACCGGGAATCAGCAAAAATGCTTGGAACGGCAATTCATATGATGCAAGGAACACCATATATTTACCAGGGGGAAGAAATAGGGATGACCAATCCTTATTTTGAAAAAATCGAGGATTATCGCGATGTAGAATCCTTGAATATGTATCAAATGAAATTGGAAGAAGGCATGCCTGAGGAGGAAATCCTGAAAATTCTTCAGAGCAAGTCGCGTGACAATTCACGAACTCCTGTTCAGTGGAATGCCGAAAAGAATGCCGGTTTTACAAAAGGGACCCCATGGATTGGCACCGCTAAAAATTATCAGACTGTCAACGCGGAAAAGGCGCTTGCAGATATAAATTCCGTTTTCTATCATTATAAAAAGCTGATCCAGCTTCGGAAGCAATATGACATCATCACATCTGGGGATTACCAGCTGATCCTTGAAGAAAACCCTGAGATATTTGCTTATGTCAGAAACGGTAAGAATGAAAAGTTGCTTGTCGTAAACAATTTTTATGGAAAAGATACGGTCTTTGAATTGCCAGATACTGTGAGAATAGATGGCTTTCATGTACAAGTTCTGCTCTCAAATTATGCTGATACGAACAATGATCTGTCTCGGGTTACTCTTCGTCCATATGAGTCCATAGTATTTCATTTAACAAAATAACAGATTAGAGGAGGCCTTCCATTTCATTTAGGTCTCCTTTTTTTCGAAAGATTAAGAAAGTATAAAATTCACTTCGAGAATTGTCTAGATCCTACGAAAGCCCCTCAAGTCGCTTGTCAAGCTGCGGCACGCTTCGGTCCTGCCAATAAAGTCAAAGAACGAATTCACTGGCAGGCCCTCCGAGGCACAGGATGTGCTAACAAACTGAACAAGAAACGGCTCACGACAATTGCCCCAATGATCATTAGAATAGTTCTTACCACAAAACATCACCTCTATTTTAATGGTTAAATACTATGACTATATTTGAAAAGATTCGGTGGTCTCGATCAGATGCTTGTGCTTCACCTGTAAAACAGTAGCTTCATTTGATACCAATTTTGTAAACTGTGTCCATTTAGGTTCTACATTGATACCTTCCATAATTTTTAAAGTCGTTTTTGTTTCGACAGTTAACAAGAAGGATACAAGTTTGGACAAAGAGGTTACCTCAACTGCCTTTTGACGGCTGTAAAGTTAAGTAGTCTCATCCAATTTGCTGGCAGTCTGATAAATTCCCAGCATTTTCTTAATGGAAAATCTTTTTTGAACCCAATAAGCCGTATTGGCGTCCGAAAAAACCAGAAATAGGGAAATAAGGTCACCAATAAGCCGTATTGGTGCCCGAAAAAACCATAAATTAGGGAAATAAGGTCACCAATAAGCTGTATTGGTGACCGAAAAAACCAGAAATCGGGAAAATAGGTCACCAATGAGCCGTATTGGTGCTCGAAAAATCCATAAATTAGGAAAAAGAGATCACCAATGAGCTGTATTGGTGCTCAAAAAAACCAGAAATTAGGAAAAAGGGGTCACCAATAAGCCGTATTGGTGCACGAAAAAACCAGAAATTAGGGAAATGAGGTCACCAATAAGCCGTATTGGTGCACGAAAAAACCAGAAATTAGGGAAATAAGGTCACCAATGAGCTGAATTGGTGCCCGAAAAAACCAGAAATTAGGTAAATAAGGTTACCAATGAGCCGTATTGGTGCACGAAAAAACCAGAAATTAGGGAAATAAGGTCACCAATGAGCCGTATTGGTGCACGAAAAAACCAGAAGTTGGGAAAAGAGGTCACCAATGAGCTGTATTGGTGCAAAAAAGACCTTTTCACGTAAATACACCTAGCATTCGATCTCCGTTCTGATTAAGTTCCTGCTCTAGAAAATGGTATACTGGGATTTATAAGTTGTCATCGGGAGCGTGAAGAGGAACATGGAGAATAAGTTATATTATCAAAATGCTTACACCAAAACCTTTACAGCCGAGCTAGTCAGGCAAGGTGCGGATGAATCAGGCAGGAACTATGCAGTTTTGACGCAAACAGCTTTTTACCCGACAGGTGGTGGACAGCCATTTGATACTGGTGTTCTGAACGGCATAAAGGTAGTCGGTGTAGAGGAAATCGACGGTGAGATACGCCATTACATACAAGAACCGCTGGAAGAAGGAATGCCAATAAAGGGGGAAATAGATTGGGACCGCCGGTTTGATCATATGCAGCAGCATGCTGGACAGCATATTCTTTCGGCAGCGTTTGAAGAGCTGTATGGCTATAAAACAGTTAGTTTCCATTTAGGGAAAAAGACGCTTACAATCGACCTCGAAACAGAGAAACTGTCAACGGAGGAAGCTGATAGGGTGGAGAAACTGGCAAACCGGGTAATCCTAGAGAATCGGCCAATCTTTAGTAAATGGATCGATGGGGAGGAAGTAAAGCAATACAAGCTCAGAAAACCGCTGTCAGTAGCAAACAATATCAGGCTCGTGATCATACCAGAATTCGATTATAATGGCTGCGGTGGAACCCATCCAAACAGTACAGGCGAAGCAGGCAATCTGAAAATCCTCGGATGGGAAAGACAGAAGAAACTAATCCGCGTGGAGTTTGTATGTGGGCAAAGGGTGTTGAGCATACTGTGGGAAAAGCAGGCAATCCTTAAGGAACTCTCGATTCTGCTGAATGCACCTGAACAGGATTTGGTGTCGTCTGTCAATCGACTGCTAGGGCAGAAAAAGACCATCGAGGAAATGGGCAGCCAATTGCTTCAATATGAAGCTGCAGAATTGATTGCAGCCAATTCGGGGAATATTGTCAGCCATGTTTATCAAAACAGGAGTATCCAGGAACTTCAAAAGCTTGCAAGATTGCTCACTGGACAAGCAGAGGAAAAGGTATTCCTATTAGTTGCCGAAAACGAGGATAACCTCCAATTTGTTTTTGCCCGCGGTAAGAACGCTCAGGGAAACTTGAAAGAATGGTCAAAACATGCCCTTTTAATAATAGACGGCAAAGGCGGAGGCAGCGATCAGCTTGTTCAAGGAGGAGGAAAATGGATGCCTGGGGATGAATTTATCAAAGCGATTGCTACTATCATCCAATAAAAAAACTTAAATTTCAGGAAATAAGACGTAGTTCTTTAGGGGTAATTTATTACTATAAAAAAGCTGTTTCCTTTTGTGTTTTGCTGGTATCTCTAAAATCATAAGATAAAAGACCTATTCCCATTGAATAATTGAGCGATAAATGAAAAAATTACCATTTAAAAAAAGGTTTCACTCCTTCATAATGAAATTCAACCAGAGAAATAGGGGGAATCACAATGTATGAAGTGGAGAAAGGATCTATAGAAGAGGCAATTATGATCCTGCAAAATCTCGGTCTTAAAATGAATGAATACGAGAAGACGAATTCAATGATTCCAGTAGATAAATATAAAGAGTTACTGGAATTCACGATTGCAGTAGCCAGGAAAACGAATGACATCACTGTCACTATAGATGAGCTTATGAACGATATCGAAGCGAGAATGTAATAAGGGAAGAGCAGCCAATCGGCTGCTCTTTTACGTAAAAAGGTTGATTCCACTGGGCAAAATTCGACCTGTTTATGCAGGCAAGCAATACCTGAACAGAATTAACTGAAAATTATGATATGTATTTCCAGGATTGCAAACTTCCCTCCAGAAAGATAAGATTGATTTTATAGCATTGAAGGAATTGCTTGAAACAGAAAGGAAACATCAAATGATGAAAAAATTACAAGATCAAGTTTTATCACGCAGAACATTTGCGATTATATCTCACCCGGATGCCGGGAAAACGACGCTGACCGAGAAGCTGCTGTTATTCGGCGGCGCCATTCGTGACGCAGGTACGATTAAAGCAAAGAAGACAGGGAAGTTTGCGACAAGTGACTGGATGGAAATCGAGAAGCAGCGTGGAATTTCAGTTACCTCCAGTGTTATGCAGTTTGATTATGATGGCTTTAAGGTGAATATTCTCGATACACCAGGACACCAGGACTTTTCAGAAGACACCTACAGAACATTGACAGCGGTTGACAGCGCGGTGATGATCATCGATTCAGCAAAGGGGATTGAGGACCAGACGCTCAAATTGTTCAAGGTTTGCCGTATGAGAGGGATTCCGATTTTCACCTTTATCAACAAGCTTGATCGCCAGGGGAAAGCGCCACTGGAATTGCTAGCTGAACTCGAAGAAGTACTTGGCATCGAATCTTATCCGATGAACTGGCCGATTGGCATGGGAAAAGAGTTCCTTGGAATTTATGACCGATTCAACAATCGAATTGAACAATTTCGAGTAGATGAGGACAAACGCTTTGTGAAGTTGAACGAAGACGGGGAAATTGAAGGGGAGCATTCTCTGAAAGAGTCTTCCCTATTCGATCAGACTTTAGAAGAAATCATGCTGTTGGATGAAGCGGGAAATGATTTTTCGCAGGAACGGATCATCGATGGAACATTAACGCCAGTATTCTTTGGCAGTGCCTTGACAACATTCGGTGTCCAGACATTTCTTGATTCCTATCTTCAATTCGCACCCGCTCCACAGCCAAGAAACTCCACAGTTGGCGAAGTAGATCCAAACTCAGAGGTATTCTCAGGGTTTATTTTTAAAATCCAGGCAAACATGAACCCGGCCCACCGCGACAGGATCGCCTTCCTTCGCATTTGTTCCGGAAAGTTCGAGCGTGGGATGACCGTACTGCTAAGCAGGACAGGAAAGACGTTAAAGCTAGCGCAGTCCACCCAGTTCATGGCGGATGACCGCAGCACTGTTGAGGAAGCAGTTGCCGGCGATATTATTGGGCTTTACGATTCAGGCACCTATCAGATTGGCGATACGATTGTATCTGGCAAGGAAGGGTTTCAGTATGAAAAGCTTCCCCAATTTACACCAGAGCTTTTTGTCAGGGTTTCAGCTAAGAACGTCATGAAGCAAAAGCATTTCCATAAAGGAATCCAGCAGCTTGTCCAAGAAGGAGCCATCCAATTGTTTAAGACATTAAAAACGGAAGAGTACCTTCTTGGTGCAGTCGGTCAGCTTCAATTCGAAGTTTTTGAAGCCAGGATGCGCAATGAATACAATGTGGAAGTTATGATGGAACGACAAGGCTCTAAAATTGCCCGCTGGATTGAAGGCGACAATGTGAACGAGAACTTGTCTAGCACTCGAAGCCTGTTAGTGAGTGACCGCTTTGGTAAAAAAGTATTCCTGTTTGAAAACGAATTTGCCTTAAGATGGTTCCAGGATAAGAATCCTGAAGTAAAACTTTATAACCCTATGGATGTATCTTAAGGATCAAGAGTCGGCCAAATGGCCGGCTCTTTTCTTAACAATTATCTGGAAAAGTGATAATTCAAAGCCTAATTTGGACAATCTAAAATAAGTAGAAGCAGGAAGAAATTTCGCACTCATACAATGAAAGTCCAATAAATATTCTAAAGGGATGAATCTTGTCGTGACGATAAAAAAGAAAATAACCAAACTAGAAGCGGTAATGTGGAGCATCGCACTGCCGGGATTCACCCAACTGCTAACGGGCAATCTTGTGAAGGGCATATTATTCGTTTCCCTCGAGTTCCTTGTTAACGTAAAAAGTAATTTTAACAAAGGAATAATGTATAGTTTCCTTGGTGAAACAGGAATGGCCATGCAGGTAATGGATTATCAGTGGCTGATGTTTTACCCATGTCTATATATGTTTGCGATGTGGGATTCCTATCGGAGTGTCATGCCGGAGGAGGAAAAAATCACCTTTTTGCCTTTCGTTTTTTCCGCCTATTTTGTCACTGTCGGTTTGATGATTTCGCCTAAAATCAAGATATTTGGAATGTTTCCCGGCCCTGTGTTTTTACCGATGATGTTTGTAATTCCAGGTGTATTGATCGGGTTATTGATCAGGAAGCTAATTTTAAGATTTTATCGTAATGGACAATAACTTCAGAGTTTGTTTAAAAGAAGAAACATGAATTCCGATTGATCGCAGACTGGAATTTTTATTTTTTTAGGAAACCCCCATAACCATTCAGGTACAATCGTACCCATTTAGTGATAAAGCGATCGCTCAAAAAAAGAAAGGATTTAGACTATTTCAAGTACTACAGGAACGCCTTATGCTGTTTTTCTCCCTACCTGACCACATATGATATATGGACAGTTATGGTATAATGTGTGGAGAAATGGGGTGAGGCTATTGCTAAGTTTATTGTTTATGGCAAAGAAAAAACGCAGACCGCTGGAGGAAACCGTTGAGAAAATCCACCAGGGGGATGCTGATCTTCGAGAAGATTTAATTGATTCCTACAAACCGTTTATTGCCAAGACTGTTTCGTCTGTCTGCAAGAGGTACATACATGAGTCTGACGATGAATTTAGCATTGGTCTCATCGCTTTTAATGAAGCAATTCAGAAATATTCATCTGAAAAAGGGAGTTCTTTGTTGAGTTTTGCCGAAGTCATGATTAAGCGAAGGGTCATTGATTATATCCGCCAGCAGAGCCGGAGTCAATACTTGAGCTTTGACAGCTTTCAGGATCCAAATGAAGAAGAACAGCGCCGGTCTACACTAGAAGACAATTTATCACTTGATGAGTTTCAGAAAAAGAAAGAACAGGACTTGAGAAGAGAAGAAATCCTCCAATTCCAAACGATATTATCTGAGTTTGATTTGTCCTTCCAGGATTTGCTGGAGCAGTCGCCAAAACATGCGGATGCCCGAAAAAACGCCATGCTCGTTGCAAAGGCAATGGTAGAAAATGAAGAATTGAAGAACTTTCTGCTCGAAAAAAGGCGGATGCCAATCAAACAACTTGAAGAATTGGTCAATGTCAGCAGAAAGACGATAGAGAGAAACAGAAAATATATCATTGCCATCGCACTTATTTTAATTGGGGATTATGTATTTTTAAAGGATTATATTAAAGGGGTGTTGGAGACATGAGAAAAGGAGTAATCCTTGCCATCAATGATCTTTACCTAACATTGTTGACCCCCGAAGGCGAGTTTTTGCGCGCCCGAAAGTTTCGGCAAGATTATCAAATCGGGGAGGAAATCGATTTTTTTCCAGAATCAGAAATGGACAAAAGGAAAAAATTTCGCGCTCCTTTTTTCACTAGCCTGAAAGCAAGGTCGCTTATACTGGTTGCAGCGCTCCTGCTTATGATGGCCGCAGTCCTGCCAATTTACCAGGATGGGCAAGTATATGCATATATGTCCATCGATGTTAACCCGAGCATAGAAATGGCGGTCAATGATGAGTTAAAGGTTCTGGAGATAAATGGATACAATCCTGAAGGGAAACAAATTATCACAGAAATAGAGGATTGGCGGAAGAAAGATGCTGCCATTGTTGCAAAGATGATTCTTGATAAAATAGAAGACCATGGCTATTTCACTAATCAAAATGCAGTGATCATCGCAACAGTTCATAAGTCGAAGGCGAGAAAATCAGCGGACCAAAAATTAGAACAAAAAGTGGCGGAAATTAAACAGACAACAGCAGAAGAGAATTTGAACCTTAAGGTTGTGGAAGCAACAAATGATGATAGGGAGAAGGCTGTTAAGCAGGGGATTACGGCTGGTGTGTATAAAGAGAAGAATATCACTCCGGCAAAAGAGCCTGCTGCTGCACCGCCTGTAAAGGAACAGAAAGCCCAGCCAAAGGCCGCACAAGAGAGTCAAGTCCAGCAGCCGATAAGGAAGGAACCGGAACGAGAGCTGAAAAAGCAAGAAGCTCCAGGAAAGGAAAAGAAAGTCAAACCAGTGCTTCCAAAGGGCAGTTCGGATGTAAAACAGCAAGGAAATCCAGTTGTGGAAAAAATAAACGAAAAAAAGAATTCAGAGTCGAACGGCAATAGCAACCAAAAAAGCCATCCCGTTCATAACGGGGGAATAAAGCCAGATCTTCACCTTGAAAAATACAAACCAGAAATAAAACGAAACGTGATCGAAAACAAGAATAGCGCTCAAAGAGAAACAGGGAAAAGGATAGGCAATCTCATTAAAAAATAAGAAAAGTCCGGAATGCGATTCCGGACTTTTTTCCATGTCAATATTCTTTTTTCGGGTTACATTATTCTTGTTTTTGTCCAGAAAGCTGTGCTTGAGCCTGCTGAACTAAACGTTTGGTGATTTCTCCTCCTACTGAACCATTTGCTCTGGAAACAGTGTCGGATCCAAGTGTAACGCCAAATTCCTGTGCAATCTCATATTTTACCTGATCCATGAATTGCTCCACTCCAGGAACAAGCAATTTATTTGAATTTCGAGCCATATAATCATCTCCTTTTTATGATTTCAGAGAGAGCTCTCTGTAGGAATAGTTTGGACATTGCCGGCAAGATCATGACTGGTAACTTTTTATAGAAAGGAATATCCGCTTCATTTATCCCGCCTGTAGGAGAAAGCTTTGTCCTTCTTGAACCTTTAGTCTTGTCCCTTGCTGACATCTTTTGTTGGATGCATGAATGGATAGCCCTGTGGTTTTCTCATTTTCTCGAGAAGCTCTCTGTTTTCTGCTGTGTTCCAGCCAATGTCATTGGTGGGATGAATCCATTCATCACCGGCCATGATGGCAGGGTCTGTCTCTTCCGACCAATTTTCCAGCGGTGAAGTTTCAGAAGCGTAAAGGCTGTCTCCAATGATCACACCATGCTTATTCGTAAATGGTGCTTTCCTTTTCATCCCAGTTTCCTTGAAGCTTGGAGCATTGATTTGATGGGGGAATGTTTCATCGATATCTAATGGTTCTAGTTCTTGATCCTTCTTTGCCATTTTTGCTCCTCCTTTTTACGTTTATCATTTGTTTTATCTGGCTTTTTTAAAAGACCGTTCATTTTGTAAAATAAGGAAATTAAAACGTACATAGCAAAGGACCGATTGAGAAACAATGAAAGATGGAGGTGTTAAAATGGCTAAACGAAAGGCAGAAAGAAATGCAGTCGCTAAATATACAAATACTCCTAAGAAAAATCTTCAAGAAAGTGAATTTTCTGCTGAATTTTCACATGGAGAAGATCCAGGGAAATTTGCTAACCGGAATTCAAAGCAGGGCAGGAAAGGAAGAGCATAATGAAAAAACAGGATGGCCGTCATCAAAAACCTGTGAATGTTGAATTCGGCATGGAATTTGGAGATATAAATGCGGGGAAGTTTTATGAACAGCCTTTTGCTAATAAAAAGGGGAAGCAAAAAACCGAAAAGGATTGCAAATAACAAAAAGCGCAAGCGTCATGAAACGCTTGCGCTGGCACTTTAAGCTTTCTTTTCTGCCAAATTTTCTTTGTCAACAGAGAAAAAATGAGGTGTTTCTGATTTAGAATCAAAATAGACAAGGAGATGGGAACGTTCCTTCTCTACTATTCCTTCTTCGATCAGTTTAGCAAAATGGATGCTGATATCAACAAGCAAGGTATGCTTGTATAGTTCCTTTTCATTAAGCTTTAAATTCACGAACTGCTGGCCAAGAGCCTCGGGGTTCTTGATGATTTCCCTATATAAGGCGGACCGTTGTCTCTTATCTGAGGACAACTCCCACCATGGTTTACGCGGCTTGTATTTCATGCTGGCAAGATAGTCATATTTCATTAAACTGACAATCTGCTCTAGGTGATCTACTTCTTTTTGTTGCAGGAACTCGTAAAGCCGTTTAAATAAATCCTCCAGCTGATGTCCAATCCTCGACCACCCTTTTGTTTCCCAGAAAGAGCCAAATTCCTGGAAGAAATCGAATGGGGAAGGGAAAATCCTCGTGACAAGGAACTCAACTGTATGGTCCATCCTGTGATCATTCCAATATTTCTCCAGCACATCCTCAACCTGCTTGATCTTAATGATATCATAGAAATCCAGTGCGTTATTTCCGAGTATTTCATAAGGGGAATGGTCCATATAGACATAGTCATGGTCAGCGGCTCTTAGTCTCAATCCAGTCCCTCTCAGCATTTTCAAGAAACCTAGCTGCAATTCCTCTGGTCTCATCGCAAAGACATCATTGAAGGTTTTTTTGAAGGAATGATAATCTTCTTCAGGTAATCCAGCAATCAAGTCAAGGTGCTGGTCAATTTTGCCGCCTTCCTTGACCATTATTACAGTTCGTTTTAGTTTTTCAAAGTTTTGTTTTCTCATGACTAATTCGTTTGTATAATCATTTGTCGATTGAACTCCAATTTCAAAGCGAAATAAACCCGCAGGAGCTTCCTCATTCAGGAAGGAAATGACCTCGGGCCTCATGATGTCAGCAGTGATTTCGAATTGGAACACAGTTCCCGGAAGATGCTCATCAATAAGGAAACGAAACATTTCCATTGCATAACTTCGGCTAATATTGAAGGTTCTGTCCACGAACTTGATGGTCTTCGCGCCATTTTTCATTAAATAGCGGATATCCTCTTTGATCTTTTCCCTGTCAAAGTAACGGACACCTACTTCAATCGAAGAGAGGCAGAATTGACAACTGAATGGACAGCCACGGCTCGTTTCAACATAGGTAATTCTTTTGGAGAGATGTGCAGCATCCTCTTCAAAGCGATAAGGTGTAGGGAGGTCTTTTAAATCAAGCTTGTTGCGCTGAGGGTTCAGCTGGATTCCGCTTTTACTCCGGTAGGCAATCCCAGGCACTGTTGAAAAGTCCTGTCCGGTTGAGTACCCTTCAAGAAGCTGCTTAAATGTCTGTTCTCCCTCCCCTAAAACAATCACGTCAAAATTTGGGACGTTCTCCATCCATTCTTGGACATCATAGGTTACCTCAGGGCCACCAGCGACAATCAAAATGTCAGGATTAATTTTCTTTATCATGTTTATGACTTTAATCGTTTCTTCAATATTCCAAATATAGCAACTGAATCCAATCACATCCGGTTTCTTTTGGATCAGGTCTGACACAATGTTGATGACAGGGTCTTTTATTGTATATTCAACAATGCTCGCATCAAATTTTGGTTGAGCATACGCCTTCAGATACCTGATGGCAAGATTTGTATGAATATATTTCGCGTTTAGCGTAGTTAAGACGATATTCATGAATAAAACTCCTTTATATAATCCTCCGTAAGTCAACTTCCAATTATATCTCAGTATTGGCAAAAAGGACAGGCTAAAATCCCACTTTTAAAAAAGAAAGAGCCATTCTCACAGAATGACTCTTAACATTCACTAATTGGTCTTTACTGGCTCAACAACTTTCGGCGATAGAGGCGTACGATCGCAGCAAATCTGGTTTTGAGCCGGTTGATCCTTGATGTCTTAAATTCAATTAACGGCTGGGCGAGGGCAGCTGTGTACTTGCTTGACAGGATGAAAGTAAGCACCAAGGCGATAAATACCAGGAGGATAAACCGTTCGGGACTATGGAAAAAATTCTGGACCTCGCTTTCGCGGAAAGTCCGGATGAAAAATCCATGCAGTAAATACACATAGAGTGTATTTTTCCCAAGTTCAGTAAAGAAATATTGTTTCTTAGGCACAATCGACAGGAAGCTGAAAACCATCAGCAAACTCAATAAATAAAAGCCTAAGCGCGTAAACATGCTTGAAATCGTTGCAGCTTCCATCATGGAATAGGGCTTTGACCCAAGAAGCCACTTATAGTCAATCTCGGGATGGAAGTAAAAGCCTAAAAATACAACTGTAAAGGAAAGGAGCGCGCCAATTTTAAACGAAGGTCTCGTCAGAGCCTGGATATGATTCTTCGTTAAATGGTATCCAAGCAGGAACAACGGAAAGAAGACGAAGGTCCTAGAAAGACTCAAATAATTGGATATCCAGTCGACATATCCAACGCCAAGGCCGAGTCCAAAAGCAATCAAAAGGCCTGTGGTTGCGCTAAGCCGAGCAAAGCCAATCAGCATCAGATTCCAGAAAAACAAACTGATTAAAAACCATAAGGACCAATGAGGATTCAGCAGATCGATTGTAAAGGTCGATTTACTGTAAAGAAAATAGTAAAAAATTGAATAGATCAGCTGGAAAATGAAATAAGGCAGAATCAATTTTTGGGCGATCTTCTTAACGTATCCCTTTTTATTAAAGCCTCGTGCAAAAAAGCCAGAAACCAAGATGAAGGCCGGCATATGGAAAGTATAAATGACTTTATAAATATTGTAGATCATTTCATTGTCCTCGATAAAGGATCGCAGCAGATGGCCAAAGACGACGAAAAAAATCAAGATGAACTTTGCATTGTCATAATAGTAATCTCGCTGTTTCATAGTTCCCCCTTAATTAGAGACCCCCGAAAAAGACTCCCCTTGTTTTACCCTATTAAGAATGATGCTAAACCAAAGCAGTTTATATGAAAAAATAAGGAAATGAATTTTGATTCAGCAGACTGTAACTGATTAAGGACTTAATACTGTATTGATACATTTTTCGTTCTGTTATATATCATGAAATCATTATACCATATGGATTAGGCGAGTTGTTTTTAGGTGTGTTGCAATAAAAAAATTCAAATGTTTGATATATGTCACAGCTTTCTTTTCTTGCTTTCGATAAAATGAAAGATGGGGAATGGTAACATTCAATTACCTTAACATGAAAATTGGGGAGGGAGATTATGTCTATCTTATCAAAGAAAAATGAACTTGGGTTTTATGAGATCAGACTTGAATCGATTGGAGGACTTGGCGCAAACCTTGCCGGAAAAATGCTAGCTGAGGCAGGAGTGCTCGGTCTTGGGCTGAACGGTTCCAACTTTTCTTCGTATGGTTCGGAGAAGAAAGGTTCACCGGTGAAAAGCTTTGTCCGGTTTTGTGATCCGGAAACAGAAATTAGGGTTCATAGTCCGATAGAAGAGCCTCATGTTGTTGGTGTCTTCCATGAAGCATTGTACAAAACAATAGATGTTGTCAGTGGCTTGCGCCCGGATGGAATTCTGCTTGTTAATTCAACACGTGATTTTGATGAAATCAAACAAGACCTTCATTTGCAATATGGAACACTGGCAATTGTCGATGCACTGTCCATCGCAGTCGAGGAAAAGACAAAAGTGAATACAGCAATGCTTGGAGCTTTATACCGGATTATTGACTTCCTAGATCCTGAAGCAATGAAGCATGTAATCCGGAAAACTTTCGAAAAGAAATACCCGCATTTTGTGGAATCCAACATCAGAACATTCGAAAGAGGCTATAACGAGGTCCACTTTAAAACATACGAGTCTGAACAAGGAGCGCAAGGCAAGGATTTCAAGCGTCCGATACCGCTGCTTGGATATGAAACACAGGAACTCGGCGGAGTCATTACTGCACAGGCAAACAGCATTCTCAAAGATTTAAGCGGTTCCAGACAAGGATTCCTGCCACAATTTAACCAGGCAGCCTGCATCAACTGCGCGGCATGTGACACTGCATGCCCTGATTACTGCTTTGTCTGGGAAGCAGGTGAGGACAAACGAGGCCGTAAGCAAATGTTTTTAAAGGGAATCGACTATCAATATTGCAAAGGTTGCTTGAAATGTGTGGAAGCATGTCCGACAACGGCATTAAGCGAATTGAGGGAAATGATTGGCTATGCTGAGGAAAACCAAGTAAAACAAAATTATCCTTATGTGACTGGAGGGGTATCTTAATGTCCATTCTTGAAGAGAACGCAAAAGCAATGAGCACAGCAGAACAGGTGACCACTTTTGAATCGGGAAATGAAATGGCGGCAATGGCCGCGGCACAGATTAACTACCATATAATGGGTTATTTTCCGATTACTCCGTCTACCGAAGTTGCCCAGTTTCTCGATTTGATGAAAGCAAGGGGCGAGCATGATATCAAGTTGATCCCAGCAGATGGCGAGCATGGTTCAGCTGGTATTTGTTATGGAGCGGCAGCAACAGGAGCGCGTGTATTCAACGCAACAAGCGCGAACGGTTTGATGTATATGCTAGAGCAGCTTCCAGTCCAATCGGGCACACGGTATCCAATGGTACTGAATCTTGTTACACGGTCCATCAGCGGTCCGTTAGATATTCGTGGTGATCATTCGGATCTGTATTTTGCCCTTAATACTGGATGGGTAATTCTTACAGCAAGAACGCCACAGGCAGTTTATGATATGAATATCATGGCGCTGAAAATAGCGGAGCATTCTGATGTCCGCCTGCCGGTGATGATTGCTTACGATGGCTTCTTTACGTCGCATCAAAAGCGGAAGGTGAAATATTTCAAAGACCGTGCAGTCGTCCAAAAATTCGTTGGAGAGGTACCGACTGAATACAATTTTGCCCGAGATCCAAAGAAGCCGTTAACGATCGGAGCGCATATGAATGGCGATGACCTGATCAACAACCACTTCCAGCAATCAGAAGCGATATACAGGGCGAAAGATGTTTTTAAAGAAGTGACTGCAGAATATGCAAAATTGTCAGGACGCAGTTATGATATTCTCGATCTCTATAAAATGGAAGATGCGGAGGTAGCGTTATTTCTGTTAAACTCAGCTGCAGAGTCTTCCAAGGATGTTGTCGACAGGCTTAGGGAGAAAGGAATCAAAGCTGGGGTCGTCAGCCCTAACATCATCCGTCCTTTCCCTGCTCAGGAAATCAGGGAAGCTTTAAAGAATGTGAAATCTCTTCTCGTTGGGGAAAGAGCTGATTCTTATGGCGGTCATGGTCCAAACCTGACACATGAAATCAAGTCCGCACTTCAGGAAGACAAGAGTAATGAAACGATCGTCCTAAGCAGAGTGTTCGGCTTGGGCGGGAAGGACTTTTATGCAGATGATGCCGAAGCATTTTTCGCAATGGCAATGGAAGCTATGGAAAAAGGCTACGCCGAAAAACCGTTTGACTACTACGGTCATATTTCGGGCGAACCTGAAAAAATTCTAAAGCCTGTCATTGAGCCGCAGCATGGTGATGTGTATAAGTCTGGATTGATCCAGGTAACAAGGGATGAAGAGAAAAACAAATTGAATGTTAAAATTCCACCATTAAGGGCGCTGACTTCAAAGCCAAAACGGATCGCATCCGGTCATGGCGCTTGCCCTGGTTGCGGAATTTTCGGCGGCCTTGAAATGTTCTTCAAAGGCATAGAAGGAGATCTTGTCATCCTATTCCAAACAGGCTGTGCGTATGTTGTTACAACTGCGTATCCTCACACCTCCCATAAACAGACGACGATCCATAATCTGTTCCAAAACGGGGCGGCAACTTTGTCGGGAACGCTCGAAGCTTTCCTAGAATTAAAGCGCCGCGGTGAAATCGAAGTGTCAGCAGATGCCACATTCGTAATGGTAACCGGTGATGGCGGCATGGACATCGGCATGGGATCGGCAATCGGAACAGCGCTTCGCGGCCACAAGCTGATCATGCTGGAATATGATAATGAGGGATATATGAACACGGGTTCTCAGCTTTCTTATTCTACGCCGTTTGGACATATGACTAGCACTTCGAATGTAGGGAAGGCCCAAAAAGGCAAAGCGTTCCATCATAAGGATACTGCCCAAATCATGGCTTCCACCAATATACCTTACGTTTTCACAGGTACAGAGGCGTTCCCGCAGGATCTTTTGAAAAAGGCGGCAAAGGCACAATGGTATGCCCAAAATGTTGGAACGGTGTATGGCAAGCTTTTGATCACATGCCCGCTTAACTGGAAGTCAGAAGATCGCTATGGACAGACAATCGTCGAAGCAGCTGTCAATTCCAACTTCTTCCCGCTGTATGAAGTTGAGCAGGGGGTTACGAACATAACATATGACCCTGAAGCGAAAAACAAGAAAATTCCTTTGTCAGACTGGCTAAAATACATGGGAAAAACAAAGCACTTGTTAACAGAAGAAAACAAAGACATGCTGATCGAATTCGAAACAGAAGTGGAAAAAAGATGGCAGCGTCTAAAGGCCAAACACGAAAATGAATATCTATAAAAAAAGGAAAAGCCGAGATTCTCGGCTTTTTTTTTAAGAAAGAATAAATATAGTATTCAGTTTCTTTATTTTGGATAGTCTGCTAGGTTTTACGCAAAAAGTGTCGTTAATACCGGGAAAAAACCACGAAATAAAGGGATTTTTAACCTCAATGTAGAAATCACTAGTAATAGGAAACCGACAAGGAGGCTTTCTGGTGGATAGTGCTAACAAACCGGATGAAATTAAGGCACTGAAGGAAAAAATAGCCGCATTAAAACAAGAAAATTCCTTATTAAAAGAAATCGTAAAAGATCAGAATGAACTCGATGTGGCTGCAAATTCTACTCCAACTGCTTTTAATGAAAAGATTCTCAGCAAAGAGGTTTTAGTAAAAAGCTTATTCCGTGATCGATACCGGATGGAACAGGAAATACGAAAAAACGAAGCAAAGTTCAGGAAAATTTTTGAGAGTTCATATGATGGGATGATTCTCTGGGATGAAAATTGCCAGCAATATGAGATCAATTCCTCTGGTATATCGAAGCTGGGATTGAAGCCCGAAGACCTGGAAGAAAAAAATTTTCGAAGGCTTTTGGTAAGGCTAGGCTTAACCGAGACATTTCTTGATGAAAAAATGGAAGAACTACTGCGAAAAGGAAGGCTGGATGGAAGGATTACGATTCCTTATGATGATGACAGGCTGAGGCATTTAGAATACACAGCCAATCGGCATCTGGAAAACAGTATGAATTTGATAAACTTCAGGAATATTACGGAAAAACTCGAAATGGAAGCACAGCTGCAAAACTCCGACACTTTGAATATACTAGGAGAATTGGCAGCCGGAATCGCCCATGAAATTCGCAATCCAATGACAGCACTCAAAGGATTCATCCAGCTGCTAGAAAATAGTTCTGGTGACCAATATTCTCTTTATTTCCAGGTGATCAAGTCTGAATTGCAGAGGATTGACTCGATCATTAATGAGTTTCTCATTCTTGCCAAGCCTCAGGCTATTAAGTATGTTAGAGAAGATATAGCGAAAATCATGAAGGAAACGGTTGATCTACTGACAGCGCAGGCTGTTCTCCATGACGTTCAATTCAAGACATTTTATGACGACAGTTTACCGAAGCTTTTTTGCGAACCAAATCAAATAAAAAAAGTGTTTATCAATATCATAAAAAACGCGATTGAAGTCATGCCAAAAGGTGGATTCGTATACATTGAAGTCAGTAACGCACCAGGTAATAAAATACATATTTCCATTAAGGATGAAGGAGAGGGAATCTCCGCTGCTAACATGGAAAAGATTGGGGAACCATTCTTCACAACAAAAGAAACCGGAACAGGTCTCGGACTAATGGTTAGTTTCAAAATTATGGAAGAACATAGGGGCACGATCGAAGTGGAAAGCGAACTGGGACAAGGGACTACTTTTCATTTGTATTTGCCAATCACTGAAGGAACATCTGATTAAAGGATCATTAGATTCCGATTTAACGAGTTGCATATAAAACTGACGGAGTCAACCATTTGAAAAAAGAAGAGAAGGTGGAAACATTGACCGATCAGAACATCGAAAGGCAGAAAGTCATTGATAATTTCATGACAAAAGACGGCAAATTAAAAAATATACCCGCCCAACGGAAGAAGAAGCTGATGGTTTTTGAATACATGGTCCGTGGTTTGGAAGCAGATAAGAAATACCCAGAAAAAGAGCTGAACGAGTACATTAAAAAGTTTCATGACGATCATGCTACCATCAGGCGGGAATTCATCATCCATTCCTTTATGAATCGCGAAAATGGGATTTATCAATTGAACTCGGAAGAAATGTGGGAAAAACCGGAGTGATGGATCTATCTTCGCCAATAAAACTGCTACAGATTTAGGGAAGCGAGAATTGTCTAGCTCCAGCGCCTAACTCCCCGAGACGTTTCAGTCCTACAAATGAAGTCAAAGAATGACTTCACCGGTCGGCCGTCCGATGATTACAAGAAGCTATCTGATCGGTTTCGTTCGAGTGGCTTTTATCAGCAGGAAGCTGACAGATAAAAGATTGTTCGTCTAACAAAAAAAAGACCACAGTTCATGCTATGGTCGAATCAGTACAGCTTTTGGTTTAGAACAAATTTGGAAATAGCCACAGCAGACCATGCGTATGCTATTTTTTTTGTGAAAATATAGAAATCAACTTGACGATGGCGAATACGATGGTGAATATAACCAAAGCCATAATTCCTAGCATAATCAAAATGACGGGCCAATTAATATTGGACAACATTAAGCAAAACCTCCTCGCCTTCAGCCATTACATTAAATGTATGGTTAGGATCCACACCAGAACGGTTACTAACCAAAAATTTTGTCGAATAAAAAAATATTTGAAATGAAAATTGTCTAATTTTGCGATTCTATTTACATTTTCACAAGCATTTGCAATACTTCTTCAAGTAATCTATTTTTTTGTAAGGCAAAAAGTAGTAGAGGAGAAAATAGAAGTGTACCAAATGCTAGATGCTTTAATGGACGAAATTAATCGCGTCCGGGAAATGATGATAACTGTTGCCCTCGAAAATGGATTCACAAGTGATGAAGCAGTACGTTACAGTCAGGAACTTGATACTTTGATTTATGAATATCAAATATTATGCAGGAAGATAGGTTTGCAGCGAAAAAAAACAAATATTCTGTACAGACAGGCGCTCCTGCTTACCAAAAAACGATCTATCCTGTCACAGGCATACTAGTTCAATGGATATTAGGCCACCGCTTATCAGGCGGTGGTTCCATCTTAGGCTAATTCTACCATACCACCAATGAGATCTCCGTTCTAATAAAACATTTATAGAACAAAAACCTGCAATAATTTGCTCAAAATTTCACGATAATTTGGTTTTGTGTGATTTTTATCATATTTTTATTCGCTTCTTTTCTATATTTTTAACATAGAAAGGTTTCTATCATCACGATACAACACTCCCCAACAACTTATTGATCAATTTTGCTCCATGACAAGCCAATGCTGCCCGAAAAGGAGCGGTCCATTACGATCGCAGAAAGCCTAAAACTGTGAATGATGCTTATCAAAGCTGACATCCTCACATCTTTGTTTTTCACTTTTTTTCTTGTTGGTACTATGCTTGTAATGTGATACATATATCGTATTACATGCATTTTATTTTTATCTGGCTGTAATGACTGAATACTTCTTCACAGAAGAAGAAACAGTCAATATTGCCGTTCATAAATCGTTGTTTTCTGATGTACTCGTTCCTTCCATTTTTGATCGACGAGACTAACCTTATAAAGAAGAACGATCTATACAGAAAACAGCCAAAAGTAATCGTTTACAATTAAAGGAGGGAAAAGGAGAGTATGCACATTGTTGTATGTGTCAAACAAGTGCCCGACACAAAGATTATTAAAATCAATCCGAAGACGAACACTCTGGACAGGAGGAGTGCACCTGCGATATTGAATCCTTATGACGCCCATGCTGTTCAGGAAGCTGTAAAAATCAGAGAGAAAACAGGTGGTACCATTTCCGTTTTGTCCATGGGGCCGCCACAGGCAGTCGCTGTCATCAAGAAGAGCGTTGAAATTGGCGCAGATCAAGGTTATTTGATCTCCGACAGAGCATTCGCGGGTGCCGATACACTGGCTACAAGCTATGCTCTGGCAAAAGCGCTCGAGAAAATTTCACGGCAGCAGCCGATCGACCTTGTCCTATGCGGAAAGCATGCAATTGATGGGGATACAGGTCAAGTAGGTCCAGGAATTGCCCGGCGTCTTGATATACCGCCAATCACAAATGTTATCGAAGTTTCCGAGGTTAATAAGGAAGACAAAAAAGTGCTTCTTAAGCGGAAGCAAATCGACGGTTATGAGGTCCTTCAATCACAGCTTCCTTGCTTATTGACAGTGGAAAAAGAAATTAATGCCATAGAGTATGCACCGATGCCAAACATGATCAAGGCAGCCAGGTATGAACCAGTAATATGGTCCGTGAACGATCTTGCGGATGTTGATAAAACACAGCTTGGACTAAAAGGGTCTCCAACGATTGTCGGAAAAATGTTCAGTCCTCCTAAGCTCGAAGGTGGAAAAAGATTGGAAGGAAATCCGGATTCTCAAGTAGAGCAGCTGATGGAAATCTTGCTTGAACGAAAAGATTTATTGAAAGTAAATACAGCCAACTCTTGATTGCGATTTTTAAGGGGGAATAAAAGGATGCAAGAAGAAAACCAGGGAGTCTGGGTATTCATTGAAGTAAATGACGGAAAGATCGAAGGAGTGTCGCTGGAATTATTGGGTGCGGGCAGAAGGCTTGCAGACAAGCTGAAAGTTCCGCTTTCAGGGGTGATGCTCGGCGAAGGTGTTTTGCCTTTAGCCAACGACGTAATATATGCCGGAGCAGACCAAGTTTATGTTGTAGACCATCCAGTCTTGAAAGATTATCGGACTGAATCGTTCATGAAGGGAGTTTGTATACTTGCAGAAAAATACAAACCCGAAATATTCCTTTATGGTGCGACACCAAATGGAAAGGATCTCGCCAGTGCGGTTGCAACCGATTTAAGCACAGGGTTGACAGCAGATACAACGATGCTGGACGTAGATGCGGAGAAAAGGTTGTTGGAAGCAAGCCGTCCGGCATTTGGCGGAAACATCATGGCTACGATTCTCTGCAAACAACACCGGCCGCAAATGGCAACCGTACGCCCAAAAGTTATGAAGGCTATCGAGCCTGATCGAGACCGTAAAGGAATCATCATCGAAGAAGAACTGGAACTTAAGGAAGAAGATATGCGCACAAAAGTGCTTCAAATTGTGAAGGACGTAACAAAAAAAGCGAGCCTTGCTGAAGCACATGTCATCGTCGCTGGCGGAAAAGGAATGGGCGATATCCAAGGCTTTCAGTTGATTCACGAACTAGCAGAAGTCATTGGCGCGAGTGTTGGCGGGACAAGGGATGTCGTAGAAGCAGGCTGGCTGAAGCATGAGCAACAAGTTGGCCAGACAGGTGAAACGGTAACTCCAAAAATTTATTTTGCCATCGGCATATCCGGGGCAATTCAGCACGTGGAAGGGATGAAAAACTCCGAGTTGATCATTGCCATTAACAAAGATCCGAATGCACCAATTTTCGATGTCGCTACTTATGGCATAGTCGGTGATGCATTG
Organism: Mesobacillus subterraneus; assembly: GCF_000934845.1. Taxonomy (GTDB): domain Bacteria; phylum Bacillota; class Bacilli; order Bacillales; family Cytobacillaceae; genus Mesobacillus; species Mesobacillus stamsii. The sequence continues at coordinate 1,755 of NZ_JXIQ01000097.1, read as the reverse complement.
GAAATTGTGCCAAAGCTGATCAAGCAGTTCCAGGAGCTCAGCATAGAGAAAGGCGGAGAAATGAGCTATGTCTGAAAAATTTGATGTCATCGTCGTAGGAGCTGGCCCTGCTGGCACATCATGTGCCTTCAACTGCGCCAAAAATGGTTTGAAAACATTATTGATAGAACGAGGGGAATATCCAGGTTCAAAGAACGTTATGGGCGGGGTCCTCTATCGAAAACAGATGGAAGACATCATCCCTGAATTCTGGAAGGAAGCGCCATTGGAAAGGCCAGTTGTAGAACAGCGTTTCTGGATGATGGATAAGGAATCGGTTGTCCAGTTTGGTTACAAAGGTCTCGAATGGGCAGAGGAACCTTATAATAATTTTACCGTCCTGCGGGCACAGTTTGACCAGTGGTTTGCAAAGAAAGCAGTTGATCAAGGCGCTTTATTGATAAATGAAACAGTTGTTACCGAATGTATCGTTGAAAATGGCAAGGTCGTAGGTGTCAGGACCGACCGCCCAGATGGAGAAGTATTTGCAGATGTTGTTGTGCTGGCAGACGGAGTTAACTCCCTGCTTTCCAAACAACTCGGCTTTCATCGGGAATTCCGGCCAGATGAGGTGGCCCTGACCGTCATGGAAGTCATCAATCTTCCAAAGGAAAAAATAAATGATCGCTTCAATCTAGAAGGAAACCACGGTACGACGATTGAGATTTTTGGTGATTCCACACAAGGAAATTTAGGCACTGCTTTCCTTTATACAAACAAAGAAAGTTTGAATATCGGAGTAGGAACTACGCTTTCTAGCATGATCAAAGCAAAGCTAAAGCCATATGAGCTGCTCGACTATTTGAAAAAGCATCCAATGGTGCGTCCCTATCTGGAAGGGGGAGAGTCTGCTGAGTATCTTGCCCACTTGATTCCCGAGGGAGGCTTTCATTCCGTGCCGAGAGTTGCCGGCAACGGAGTGCTTGTCGTAGGAGATGCTGCCCAGCTAGTCAATGCCATTCATCGTGAAGGATCAAACATGGCGATGGCATCGGGACAAATGGCTGCGGAAGCGATTGTTGAAGCCCAAAAAGATGGCGACTTCAGTGAGCGTAGCCTGAATCGTTATAAAGAAGCATTATTCGGAAGCTTTATCATCAAGGATCTTGAAAAGTATAAGGATGCTGCACATACCTTTGAAACATACCCACAATACTTCAAGGAATACCTGCCAATGATGAACAAAGCAATGAGCAAATTCTTCACAGTAGATGGGACATCCAAGAGAGAAAAACAAAAGGAAATCATGCGTAGTGTGACGGCAGAAAAAGGATCCTTTAAGGTCATGCAAGATATCTATCGTGCCTGGAAGGCGGTGAAATAATGTCAACAACAAACATCGAGGAAAAACAATTTCTTTTAAGGTTTAAGTGTGACACGAAATCGCATCTGACCATTCTGGACCATGACGTCTGCATGACACAGTGCCCTGATAAGCTTTGCACCGTATTTTGCCCTGCAGAGGTTTACAAATGGGAAGGAATACGAATGCAGGTAGGCTATGAAGGTTGCCATGAATGTGGAAGCTGCCGGATTGGCTGTCCGTACCAGAACATCAAATGGGAGTATCCAAAAGGCGGCCACGGAATTGTGTTTAGGCTCGCATGATTAAGAAACCAACAAAAGCTGGCGACTAACTTAAAGGTCGCCAGCTTTTTTGTAGTATCAGAATTTATATGTTTACCCTTTTTTGTAATTGCGGGAAAATTGAGGCAT
>NZ_JXIQ01000096.1 GCF_000934845.1 Mesobacillus subterraneus | reverse complement strand
AGTCATTCAAGAATCCCACTCGATTAAACCGTAAGGTTTAGGGCTTGCCCCTTTAGGGGTGGGAGTCTCAAAAGGAACCATTCAATTGATAATAAAATCATAGGACAACTAATCCTGGTGTTGACAATTTTTCAACCACAGGTTAAAATATCATATGTATGTATTTTAAACCCACGATCAGCCCCGGAAGAGCTTCATCGTGTTTGAAAATATACCAATTATGAACTTGATTTTTTTTTGACTATTTAGGAGGGAAACTCATGCGTACAACGTTTATGGCAAATGCCAACAATATCGAACGTAAATGGTACGTAGTTGATGCTGCAGGCAAGACTCTTGGTCGCCTTTCTACTGAAGTAGCAGCAATTCTGCGTGGTAAACATAAACCAACTTTCACACCAAATGTTGACACTGGTGATCATGTAATCATCATCAATGCATCGAAGATCGAACTTACAGGCAAGAAATTAACGGACAAAATCTACTACCGCCACACGATGCACCCAGGTGGATTGAAGCAAAGAACTGCTCTTGAAATGCGTACAAACTACGCTGAAAAGATGCTTGAACTTGCAATCAAAGGCATGCTTCCAAAGAATTCTCTTGGACGCCAAATGTTTAGAAAGCTTCATGTATATGCTGGCAATGAGCATGTGCATCAAGCACAACAACCAGAAGTTTACGAACTTCGCGGATAATTATAAAGGAGGTAATTAACTTGGCACAGGTTCAATATATCGGTACCGGTCGTCGTAAGAGCTCCGTAGCGCGAGTTCGTTTAGTACCAGGCACTGGAAAAATTACAATCAATGATCGTGAAATTGAAGATTATATCCCATTCGCAGCCCTACGTGAAGTAGTTAAGCAGCCGCTTGTTGCTACTGAAACTTTAGGAAGCTACGATATCCACGTTAACGTAAATGGCGGTGGCTACACTGGTCAGGCTGGTGCAATCCGTCACGGTATCGCTCGTGCGTTACTGCAAGTTGACCCAGAATATCGTCCGACATTAAAGCGTGAAGGACTTCTAACTCGTGACGCTCGTATGAAAGAACGTAAGAAATACGGACTTAAAGGCGCTCGTAAAGCTCCACAGTTCTCAAAGCGTTAATAAGCCTTATATATCAAGGCTTTGCCCTCTATGCTCTTATGAGCAGGGAGGGCTTTTTCATGTCCAAATTTGGAATTGAATAACCTGAGCTGTTTTCTCCTTCGCTTCATCGGTCACATGAGTGTAAATATCCATCGTGGTTTGAATATCTGTATGGCCTAGGCGGGCTTGTACATCTTTGATGGAAGCACAAGCTGCAAACAACAAACTGGCTGTGTATGCCGGATGGCGTGAACATTTTTTGGGGTAGCTCCGGGTTCTTTAGATATATAGACCGTAAAGATGGGTTGCTTATTATTAGATTGAAAAGGAGCAGCGAGTTCTAACTTCAAATAGCGCTGTATTTGCCTGCTACGCCATTTCTTTAAGATTCGCGAGTGTTTCATCATCTACGCTAACCACACGATGAGGGGTCTTTGTTTTTGATGTCTGTAGTTGTTTTTTTCCGCTCGTGTGAATCAAGGTCTTTTTTAAGCTGATTGACTTATGTTGGAAGTCCACGTCCGACCAATGCGGCTTCCCCTATAAGGCATGTTAGGGGAAAAAGTGTTCGACAAAGGGGAACCCAGGCATTCAGGTGTATTGAAAAATTCGGGTAGATAAGGCTTTTTCACGAGATCACTTTTGATATATTGAATGTTTCCTTTTCCCATTCTCCAGCATATTTTCTTATGGTATTAAGAAATGCATTTAAAGAAGGGGATACCCACTTTTCATTGTGATACGCCAAATAAGTGGAAAGCGTGCTTTCCTTAATCTCTTGCGCAAACAGATTCGATTGATTCATTTCTCTTTTCACTACAATGTACGGCAATACTCCAATGCCAAGACCACATACAACGCATTCTTTTAAAGCTTCTATACTCCAAAATTCCATTCCTTTATTTACTACGGAATCCTTATGGCTTATATTTTGCTCTATCAATTTTTCAAAGAGAGTCCTATAGCCACATCCCTTTTCTGTAAAAAGAGGAACTTTATCTTTTAGGGAGCCTTTTTCATATAAAGGTATATAATCATGCGAAATAAACATCATGGGCTCCTTCACCAATTTTTCAAAATAAATTCCTTCTTCTTTCCTCTCCTCATCTACAATAAAAGCTAAATCGACATCGCCCTGAGATAAATCCATTTTTAATCTAGAAGGGTCCAAGTGTTTTAATTTAAGGTCTATATTTGGATAGGTTTCTTTAAATTCTTTAATAACCGCGGGGAGCCTATAAATTAACAATGCTTCCGGTGCAGAAATCACTAATTCGCCTTTCATATCTTCACAGGTCATTGTGACATCTTTTAAATCCTTATAAATGCAAAGCATCTTTATAACATGGGGCATTAAGAGGTGTCCAGTTTCAGTCAGGAACACTTTTTTTCCAATACGATCGAAAACCGGGCGGCCCAACTCATCTTCAATTGACTTAATATGAAAGGTAATAGTTGATTGGGCATATCCCAAAAATTCCGCAGCTTTTGTAAAACTGCCTAAATCCACGATGGCTTTAAACGTTTGTAAATAGCGTATTTCCATTTCCACATACCCCTTCCTTCAAAAATATCGATTATTATATTTCAAAATATCAATTTTTATTAAACAATATCACCATTATATAATGAAATCAGGTAAAAAATGGGGCCTAGGATCACTTTTATCTTTTTCAAATGATGGTAAACTTGCCGGCAACTGTTCTTCCATCAATCAAAATTAAGGGGGATGCATAATGTCATCTTATATTCTGGGAAAAATTGACATCGATCACGAAAAGTTAAAAAAAGATCTGAAAATTCATGATTCATTTCCGAAAATCGAAGAAGAATATGATGAATTTGGAACAGGATTTTGGCAAAACTGCTCGCTCTGGAATGCAACCGATGATAAGAACGACACTATGTATCGTGATTATGACCATGCGATCCAGCAAACAGAATATGGTCAAAAGTTAGCATATGTGGATGAACTCATTAAGGAAAATTTCACTTTTGATAACTTAAAAATGGTAAGAACTCGTAATTTAGTAGATGGCATGGTAATTCCTCATAAAGATTTTGTCGAATTAACAAAGGAAAAATCACAATATTTCCGTGTATTTGTCCCTTTAGAAGACAATGAATTGGCCTTCCATTCAGACGAGGAAAACGTTTTTAAAATGAGAAAAGGTGAAGTTTGGTTTTTGGATGCAGCCATCATTCATGCAGCGGTAAACTTTTCTAGTGACAGCCGGATCTTCCTCTGCTTGGATTATGCTTTTCCCGGCGAATTTAGTCCTGAAGATATTTTCGTCAAAAAGGATACATACAATCCTAACGTAAGCCCTTATATTGTTCCGCGACAAGATGTTCCAGAGAATTTTGAAGCAGACTTGATTCGTTCATTGTCTAACGTAATTTCCAGATACAATTTTAAGGACATCGTTTTTCTATTATCGAAAATACATTTCTATAAAAATGTACCGATTACTTCCTGCTATGATGTTTTAGTAAAAATTGCAGAAGCTTCCGGTGATGACGCAATTTATGAAAAAGCAATATCATTGCGAAAATATTTAATCGAAAAGCGCGATCTAAAAGAACGTTTTTCGATGGCTGAATGGCCAAGCCCGTTAAAAGTTTAAAAAAACACAAGGCTTTTAGTGAAAACCAAGGGCTTTTTTGATAGGGGGGTCTTACCATGAGAAATACAATTGGACTAGAAAAACCTCATAAAATAGAAAGAAGGAAAAAAACCATCCCGTATACTTTTGTTATCATGTGGAGCAGTGGGGCTATTTTCGTTGAATTAGGACTTCGTTATGCTGATCCTTTTATTTTTCTGTTCCTAAGACTTTTTCTATCAGCTTTCATTTTTTGGGGAGTTGTTTTATATTTAAAAACCGAAATCCCTAAAAAAAAGAATGAATGGGCTTATATTTTACTGACCGGATTATGTATGCAGGCCGGCTATCAGATTTTTTATTTCCTTGCCCTTGATAATCATATTTCCCCAGGCGTCTTGACCATATTTTTAGGAGCCCAACCCATTATTACGACAATGGTTTCAAAAGAAAAAAGCCATGAGATTCAATGGATGGGGTTATCTTTAGGAATTATTGGCCTTATTTTAGTTGTTGCGGATAGTATTGCGATCAATACGTTCAGCTTTGTAGGTATTGTCAGCGCCTTCTTTTCACTTATAAGCATAACCATAGGAACACTCTTACAAAAACATATACAACTCAGTCAACCTTCGAACATGGCCATTCAATATAGCGGAGCTGCGATTGTCCTCTTTATTCTCACAATTGTTACGAAACAATCCATAGAATGGACAGCTATGTTTACAGTATCACTCGGATGGATGGTGCTGGTAATATCCGTTGGCGCAACGATTCTTCTTTATTATATGATTCAAAACGGCAACCTTACTAACGTGACAAGTTTATTGTATTCTGTCCCGCCAGTAACAGCTATTCTAGATTACTTTGTTTTTAAAAACACTCTAGAATTAATGACGATTTCTGGAATGATTCTAATTATAATTGGATTATTCCTTGTTAATAAAGAGGGAAAGTTCACCTGAAAATCATCACCGTGCTTAAACTAAAATAGATGAAAAATGGAAACCCGTCTCTTAGATGGGTTCCAACATTTTTATGCGAAAGTTATCGACAGAGATGCATTTGGGTGACTCCGATAATGTCTTGTTCATTCCCGTTTTCCATCATCTGGAGGAGGGGATGCATTGGTCGACTCACCAGTATGAAAATGGTTCCTTGTGTCTGGAATGGGGGCCAAAAAAGGCGCGTTCCACATGTTCCGGGTAAAACACATACCCCCTGAAATCTTGATCCCCTCGTTCAGCCATTGCTTTCACCCGCTTGTTGCCGTCGACGCAGATAAATGAGTCTTTAATTCCAAACAAACGAACAAAATAAGGCAATCGCTCGTCCTCTAATTTACCCTCGATAAGAAAACCCTAAAAGGGAAAAACGTTGAATTAAATCGGTTTATCAACTTCCATATAACGGTAAATAAACCCGCCTTTGAAAGAACGTAAGAAATACGGTCTTAAAGGCGCTCGTAAAGCTCCTCAGTTCTCAAAGCGTTAATTTTTGGCGCAATAAAAAGCTCCCGACCAATTTGGTGGGGCTTTTTTATTTCTCATTTATACGTTGTCCAATGCAGACAGGTGATTAATCTTCTTTTCACAGTTTTTTTCGTCCTTCTTATTCCACCAATTTATTTTTCACTGCAAAAAGCGCAGCCTGTGTTCGATCAGCCAGCTCGAGTTTCCCCAGTAAGTTAGATACATGAGTCTTTACTGTTTTTTCCGTAATATACAAGGAGGCGGCAATTTCTTTATTGCTCTTTCCTTTAGCGATTTCTTTTATGACATCCAGTTCTCGTTTCGTTAATTCATCTAGTAAGCTTTTTTTCGGATTGCTGCCGTGAGATAAATTGGCTAATAAATGGGATGTGGCTTTCGGATGAAGCTGATTCTCTCCATTGACCATTTTCTTTATGGATAAAACGAGTTCATCAGGCTGGATATCTTTCAATTGGAATCCGGAGGCACCTGCTTCTAGTGCGGGGATGACATGGTCCTGGTCAGAGAAACTGGTGAGAATCATGATTTTAATGCTGGGCACTTCTTCTTTAATAATCTTCGTAGCTTCAATACCATCCATGTCAGGCATGGCTAAGTCCATCAAGATAATATCAGGCTTGAGCTCCTTTGCCATTTCAACTGCTTTTCTTCCATTTGCCGCTTCTCCGATAATTTCAAGGTCTTGTTGAGTTTTAAGAAAGAATACGAGGCCTCTTCGGACGACATGATGGTCATCTGCGATTAATATGCGTATAGTCAATGTATTCTCCCCCTAGAGTGGAATGGTTATCTTGATTTCGGTTCCATTTCCCAATTGACTTTGCAATCGGAATAGGCCATTCAGTGCTTCTGTCCTTGCTTTCATATTCTTTAAACCTAATGAAGGAATCGAAAGGTTTTCATTATAATGAAAACCGCAGCCCTTATCTTTAATGGTTAAAATGGTCTCGTTCCAAGAAGTGTGAAGGGATAAAAATACATCAGCGGCGCCGGAATGTTTTTTACAATTGGCAATCGCTTCTTGTCCAATTCGCCATATAGCTTCCTCTATATTTCCTGGTATGCTGGTCGCTCCTGTCACCTTAGCCTCCACTTTCATGCCAAGCATTTCCCCATAACCTTTTAGTGCGCTGACGAGTCCATTCTCAAGACCCCGCGGTTTCAACTGCCAAATAAGGGATCTCATCTCCCCAAGTGCTTCCTGGGTCAAGTCCTGCATGTAGCTGAATGTTTGTTTCACTTCTTCATCTTCTGTCATTTCCATTCCAGCTCTGGCGGTCAGGCTGAGAGAGAACAATAGCTGGTTCACCGAATCATGCAGGTCTCGGGCAAGCCGGTTTCTTTCAGCAACCAGCGCTATTTCTTGTTCCCGCTGAGTGAGGTTGATGCGTTTTAATGCTGTACCGACCTGGTAGGCAATCGCTTCGAGCAGGGCAAGCTCATTCTTATGAAAATGTGTTTTGTTAGGTGAACCCACATTCAATAAACCGAACCGTTCGTTTCCTGCGCGGAGGGGGACTGTAGCGTGATGGGTTAATCCCCAGGTTTCCCCAGCACCATCGTCAAGTGCATCTTCAATTCGCTTACACTCAATGATATTCGTAGCTTTATTTAAGGTATGGTTATTGTATTTATTCACACACCAGCACTTACCGTGACACATTCTTTCCTTCTGATTCATTGCCAAAGCAGGTGGAAGAGCGAAATCTGCTATAAGTTCGTGGTTTCCGTCAACATCAATGAGAAAAATCCAGCCTGTTTCAAGTCCTGTCACATACAAAAGCCTTTTCAGGACATCTGATAGCATGGTCTTCGTATCTGTGCCTTCGTTTAACAGTTCTGCAATTTCTTTCAAGATGCCGTTTTCTTCAAATTGCGCTTCCTTAGTCATGCCAGCATCTCCTTCACCGTCCTGTTATCTAATGTCATTATAGCTCAATTTTCATTGTAAGGTGTTAAAAACTGTGCATGATTTGTGTGAAGATCACACCTGTAAAAATTCGATTAGTTCCTGATCAGGTCCTTCATAAAAGACAGTTTGCCACCCGTTATCCAGTTTATAAGGTCCTTCTGCTATCTGGTTTGAACCTAAAGTCTTAATCACTTGCTGAAGGTCGGAAGTTTCAAAACATAGATGAGTAGTGTTTGTGCTCTGTGAATGACAAACCAATTCAAGTCTAAAATGCCCCGATGCTAGCAACGCAATCTCTTCCCCGAGAAAAGAATGCCTGCTTTCCAGTTCTAACCCCAATAAGTCTGTGTAAAAGTTTATCGACTCTTCAAGATTGGTGACTTCCAAACCATAATGATGAAGCCGCATAAAATATTCCCTCCTTATATGATCAGGTTCATATCGCCAAACTCGTGCCATAAATAGCCTTCGTGAATTGCCTGTTGATAGGCATGAAACAAGTGATGTTTTGGTAAAAAGGCAGTCAGCATATCCAAATGGCTAGCTCTTGGCTCGTGAAATCCAGTAATGATTCCGTCTACTATTTTTAGAGAAGACTCTTGATCAATATATAAATTGGTAGCACCTGAGAGTTCCTCATTTCTCGCTGCACTTTCGAGAGCACGGACGACTGTCGTTCCAACCGCGATGACTTTTTTGCCGGAAGAATGAGCCTTTAAAATCTGTTCCATTGTATGTTGTCGTATGTGATACTCCTCTGGATTTTCTTTTGGGTCCACATGATCCTCAAGCAGATAGCTCAGACCCGTATGCAATTGAATAAAATCAACTTGAATGCCTTTCTTCTTCAAATCAAATAGCAGCTCCCAGCTAAAGGCTCTGCCGGCAGATGGCATTTCAACAGAACCAGGGTGGGTGGCAAAGACATTTTGATAATAATTCAAGTCCCATGGTTGTTCGATGTATTCATACCGGATTGGGGCACCAAGAACATAGATAAGATTTAATAACTCACTCCCGCCTTTATTGAATTTAATCGTCTTTAACGGGGATGTGTCGATCTCGGCGATCACGGTAGCAGTCAATTTTTCTGAGAAGTGCAGAACATCCCCCATCCTGACAGAGTTCGCTATGATGAGGGCGTCCCACGTGTCATCGAAAATCCGTCTGGCTAAACGGATTTCCACTCTTGGTAAAATTTGAACACCTTCCCTGATGCAGTCTCCTTGTAGCGAAGCAGGGATAGTACGGCTGTTATTTAAAATGATTAAATCTCCAGGCTGAAGAAAATACGGAAGGTGATCAAAACGATCATGTTGGATTTCACCGGTTTTTCTGCTTAGCGTCATCAACCTTACTTGATCTCTTTTTAGGCCTCTTTTTTCCGGAGGAAGGTTCGCATTTAGATTTTCAGGCAGATAAAAATCCATTACACCTGCTTTCATTCCAATCCCTCCTCTGATTGAGCCTCAAAGCGCTGGCCATTTATCCCTTTGGCCTTACCCGATGCTAAATGAAGAAAGATGTCCACCACATCCTCAGGTTTTGCCAAAGGGTAATCGCAATCAAGAATAGCTAGCTGATGCATCTCCGTGTCCATTTCACCTGGGTCGACCATATTTACACGAACATTGGTAGCACTTAACTCATCTGCCCATGTTTGAGTGAGTCCTTCTACAGCAAATTTTGAAACTCCATATGCTCCCCAGCCTGCATAGCCAACATGGCCAGCTTCAGAAGTCACATTGATTATGGAACCTTCATTACGCTCGAGCATGATAGGGATGACTCTCTGGCTGACTAGAAATGCGGAGACTACATTGACTCTTAACACCTCTGCAAAATCCTCTTCAGGATAATCCAGAAGCAGGGGCATTGGACTAGGGCCTAATACGGAAGCATTATTAACCAGCACATCGATCTGTCCATATACTTCCTGGGTTAAGGCTACGAAACGTTCCACATCCCTTGGTTGTGATACATCTGCTCGAATCGCCAATACTTCAGCACCTAAACCCTCGGCTTCTTGTTTTACTTTTTCTAGGCTTTTCTCGGATCTTGAGCAGATGGCAAGTCTTGCTCCTTCCTTCGCAAATGCCATTGTTAATGCTTTTCCTAGGCCTTTGGAAGCACCAGTAATCATTACGACTTTTTTATTCATGTTCAGCATCTCTCCTTATTGGCTTGTTGTATTAAGCATAAAAGGAATTAACAAAATTTCCCTCAGCAGAAAGCTTGAACTTTTCCTACAACTTTTGGATGAGAAAAGATGGATATAGGATTTTTTATTTTTAAATGAAAATGAGTCAGAAGAGAATACTCCTTTGCATGGTTCATGGAATATTGCTGGAGTTATATTCGGTGAGTACTTATATGATAACCGTTTATTGCAATACCATAAATCTATAAACTCTTATCAAGCTTGATCTTGATAAGAGTTTTTTGCTTTGATGAAAATTCTTTCATGTATTTAACAGCTAATTTTCATGCTGATTTGTTATTTTTTACATAATGGATATCTAGCTATAGCACTATTCAAACTTACCCTACCGTTTTTTGGTTACATCATCAATGAAAATGGGAACAGGTAAAAGGATATCAATATGGATAATGAGGGAGAGTTTTTGCAATGAGTCGGCCTATCTTAACAATTGTCGTTCCGTGTTATAACGAGGAAGAAGTTTTACCAGAAACCGCGAAACAATTATCGGGATTGTTAGCAAGTTTACTTGAAGATAGTCTAATATCGGAGGACAGCAAAATCCTCTTTGTAGATGATGGAAGTAAGGACCGAACATGGTCGTTAATAGAACAGGAAATGGAGAATCGTCCATTCTCTAAAGGCTTGAAATTAGCAAAAAATGTTGGACATCAGAATGCCCTCCTAGCAGGCCTTGAAATAGCGAATCAACAATCAGATTGCGTAGTATCCATTGATGCCGATCTTCAGGATGATTGGAATGTCATTCGGACGTTTGTGGAGAAATATAAGGCAGGCTTTGATGTTGTTTATGGAGTAAGGGACAAACGAGATACTGATACAGTTTTTAAACGGTCCACGGCATTAGGGTTTTATCGGTTTATGAATCGAATTGGAATTAATCTGATCCCCAATCATGCCGATTTTCGGTTGATGAGCAAACGAGCATTAGATGAACTATTCAAATATAAGGAAGCAAATTTGTTTCTTCGGGGACTCATTCCACTTGTTGGCTTTCCGTCAACAAAGGTTTACTATGACCGAAAAGAACGGCTTGCTGGGGAATCGAAGTACCCTTTGAAAAAGATGATTGCCTTTGCATTTGACGGAATTACTTCCTTTAGTGTTACGCCAATTCGCTTTGTGACCTTATTAGGCTTTCTGTCGGTGGTTATTAGTGCTATTGCTGGAGGGTATGCCATTTTTCAACAAATAGTTGGACATACTGAATCAGGATGGACCTCGATAATCATCTCAATCTGGTTTGTTGGGGGGCTACAACTTTTGGGGATAGGAATTATTGGCGAGTATATTGGAAAAATATATCGAGAGGTCAAACAACGTCCCAGGTATGCGATTGAAGTGGACGCGTTTTCAAATAAGAATCAAGGCAAACAGAGTTTAGGAGTTCTTTTGAAGTCGGTGGGAAAATGAATGGCACTTTTATTCGCTTTATTATAGTAGGAGTTGGCAATACCGTTGTTGGTTTATCTGTAATGTTTGTACTGTTTCATTTGTTTGGACTTTCTTATTGGGAGGCAACCTTTTTAGGAAATGCAGCTGGAGCAAGTGTGAGTTATTATTTTAATCGGAATTTCACGTTTAAAAGCAATACCAATGTGCCGAAAAGTTTGATTCGCTTTATTATTGTTATTCTAAGCTGTTATTTCCTATCATTTTATATAGGAAAGCAAGCTGTGTATTGGATGTTGGCACCTACCGAAGCTTTTTCAACTGCTACATTATCCGATATTGCGATTTTATTCAGTACGGTTTTATATACTTTATTAAATTATACATTGCAAAAATTTCTTGTTTTTCCACAAAAAAAGCACATAAAAACACTGGCTTAACAGTCCAGTGTTTATTCGTAAAAAGGAATGGAAAATATGAAAAAAACTGCTTTACTAAATGAAAGAGTGTATTTTTACATAAGTATTTTGATCATTGGTCTTTGGGTTGCCCCCTATTTTATTCTTGGTGATCAAGCTCATATGCGAATTCATGATAATTTGGATTCGAATATCGCCTGGTATAAGGTTTTGAACGAAAGTGGTCAGTTATTTGGTTCTGTTCAGGCGAATATTCCGCAAATCATTAATGGGCATTTATCAAGAAATGCCTATTACTCGGAATGGTACGGAATTGTCGAATTATTTCGCTTCTTTCCTCCTGTAATTGCCTATGGGCTTAACCAATTGATTTCTCGGTTTTTCGCCTTTTTAGGAATGTATTTATTATTAAAAAAATATGTGATCAAACAAGAAAGTGATGGATTCATCCGAATTGTTGCGGCCTTAACCTTTGCATTGACTCCTTTCTGGCCAAATGGAATGTTAAGTACATTGGGAATGCCATTAGCTTTGTGGGCTTTCTTGAACATTCGCAACCGGCAACAAACGTTTGTAAGTATTGTCACCATTACTCTTTTGCCATTCTATTCGACTTTTATGTTGGGCTTTTTCTTTTTCTTGAGTGCGATGGGGGTATTTTGGCTAGTCGATGTGATCCGGGTTAAAAAACCACAGTGGCGAATGTTTATTGCCACTGCCTACATGACGGTTATTTATTTAGCAATTGAATATCGAGACCTTGCTGCTCTTGTTTTTTCCCATGAACAGACTAATCGGTCGGAGTTTTTCGGGTCCAATAATTCCTTTTTTCGAACGATCCGGCTTATTTTTAAAAATTACATTATTGGTCATAATCAGGATCAAACTGTTTTTGAATTTATCATCCTGCCGGTGTCTTTGCTTGCGCTTGTGATTGTAATTTTACAAAAAAGCTTTAGGCAAGAGAAATTATTTATTGGATTGCATATAACCAATTTTTTGCTATCCGTTTGGTATGCCTTTTGGTGGTACGAAGGCTGGGCGCCGTTGAAGCAAAGTATTGGTATTTTAAACACATTCAATTTTTCCCGCTATCATTATTTAAGACCGATGATTATTTACATATTATTTGCCGTTTCCCTCCAAATCTTATGGCGATATCAAAAAAAATGGCGCATCGCAGCGGTTGTTTTTGCGGTGCTTCAGATCGGGGTATTAATTCCTTCAAACGAACAAATATGGTATCGTCATTCGCCTTCCTTTGGAGAATTTTATGCGGTACAAGAATTTACTGAGATCAAGAAGTTTATCGGGAGACCTGTTCAGGACTACCGGGTGGCAAGCATTGGTTTACATCCTGCTATTGCGCAGTACAATGGATTTTATACCTTGGATACGTACAATAATTTTTATCCATTATCCTATAAACACCAGTTTCGGAAAATCATCGCCCCAGAATTAGCCAAAAATAAAACGTTGGCGAAGTATTTTGATCAATGGGGTGGCAGGAGTTATATTTTTGTCGATGAATTAGGGAAACATTATATGTTTTCCAAGGATTCAACCAAGGTTATTCAGAACTTAAATTTAGATATGGAAGCCTTTAAACAGATGGGTGGAGAGTATATTCTGTCCGCAGTTCCAATTGAAAATGCTCAAGAAAATCAGCTTGATTTGCAAAGGATTTTTCAAACAAATGACGCTTATTGGAAAATTTACTTATATAAGGTTATATAATCAGTAAACGACTGTGAAAACTGGAAAAGGAATCGTCCATTCTGGTTGCATTACACGACCCCGCAGGTTGAACACTACTCCTAAGGGGTGAGAATACTTTGAACGTCGTAACGTCCTTTATAGACAAAAGAAAGCAAAAACAAGTGAAATATGAGCGTTCGATGCTCCGTGAACTAACCATTACCAACCTGCAATCCAGGGTGAAGCAATATTTTGGATCTTCGAGGCTAACCTCCAACCTGATTATGAACTCAGGAATCGAGGAAGCTTGTTATGATGTAGCAATCGAGGCGTATTTACTTGGCGCCAAATTCAGTCGCTTTGGTTATTTTGGCGAGACAATCGAAACGGTGAAGCCTCGCTCAGAAAAAGAAGAGCGGCATTTGATCGATACTCTTTATAACTTTTTCCTGTTTTGGGGAAAGGGAGAAGAGGCGATTGGCTCAGAAGAGCTTTACTACCTTTGTGAACAGTATATCGACAGCTGGTGGCGAGATGGCTTCATGAAGGGTGAAAAGAAATACAAACTAAGACTGCATTAACTGCATAGTTCTAAACCGTCTGCCTGTCCCATATAGTTTACTATTAGGGTTGGAAGGATGGTTTAGAACATGCGAAAGAAACTTAAAATTGGCTTATTTGCAGCCGGCCTTGCTGTGCTGTTCCTCATATTGCAGTATGATTTTACCGAAAATGATTCATGGGAATCCTGGAACCTGCCGCTGTCGGGAAAAATTATCTATCTAGATCCGGGGCATGGAGGAGTCGACCCGGGAGCTGGGGAGGAAGATCCTTTTGAAAAAGAAATTGCGCTAAATGTATCCCTCAAGCTGCGGGATTACCTTCAGCAGCAAGGTGCGCTTGTCATCATGACGCGTGAGACAGACGTCGACCTTGCGGATAGGGGCCTTAAAGGTTATAGCAAACGAAAGGTCCAGGATTTAACAAGGCGTCTCACTTTGATCAATGATTCAGAAGCCGATTTTTTTGCGTCGATTCATTTAAATGCGATCCCATCGTCAAAGTGGAGAGGTGCGCAGACTTTTTACTCCACCAAATACAAAGAAAACAAACGAGCAGCCAAGCTAATTCAGGACGAATTGCGCCGCAGCCTAGAAAACACGGACCGGGATGCAAAAGAAGCAAACAGTCTTTACATGCTGAAACATACAAATAAGCCGGGAGTGCTTGTCGAAATTGGTTTCTTGTCCAATCCAGACGAAGCAGCAAATCTCAAACAAGAGGCATACCAGGAAAAAGTTGCAGCATCTATCTATCAAGGAATCCTCCGGTATTTTACAAATGAACAAAAATTTTGGGAAAAATGACACGATTCTTCGGAAAAAATCATTAGGTGTGATAGGTTTAACACTTCGTAATTTTCTCTCTATGTTATACTAAAATGGAGATAAATTTTATAAAGGAAGGTGTCAGAATGATAACGGAAGCGAAAGCACGAGAAAGCCTAAAAGCCCTTAAGGATCCATTTTTACATAAAACTCTCGAAGAGCTCCATGCCATCGAGGAAATAAAGATCAAAGAAGAAAAGAATCATGTAAGCGTTAAAATAGGCATTGCGAAAACGGGCACGGCAGAACAGCTGCAGCTGCAAACAGAAATCGTTCATATTTTAAAAAATGCTGGAGCAGATTCCGTCGGCTTGCGGTTCTTTGAGCTACCTGCGGAAACTTTAGCAAAATTCCAGGCATCTGCGCCGGAAGAAGATGCGAGCCTGCTGTCTCCAAACAGCAAAACAACCTTTATTGCGATCGCCAGCGGGAAAGGTGGAGTAGGGAAATCAACCGTTTCTGTTAACCTTGCTGTATCACTCGCGCGTTTGGGCAAAAAAGTGGGAATAGTTGACGCGGATATTTACGGCTTCAGTGTTCCTGATATGATGGGAATTACGAAGCGTCCAGTAGTAAGAGGGGAAAGAATCATTCCGGTTGAGAGACATGGCGTGAAGGTCATTTCGATGGGATTCTTCGTCGAGGACAATGCACCGATTATCTGGCGTGGGCCAATGCTCGGCAAAATGCTGAACAGTTTCTTCAATGAAGTAGAATGGGGCGAGCTTGATTACCTGCTATTAGACCTGCCACCAGGAACAGGGGATGTGGCATTGGATGTCCACACGATGCTGCCATCATGCAAGGAAATCATCGTCACAACTCCGCACCCGACAGCCGCATTTGTTGCTGCGCGCGCTGGTGCAATGGCATTAAAGACCGAACATGAAATCCTCGGCGTTATTGAAAATATGTCTTACTTTGAAAGCAATCTGACTGATGAAAAAGAGTATGTCTTTGGACAAGGCGGCGGTGAAAAGCTGGCAGGAGAGCTTAATACAAAAGTATTAGGCAAGCTGCCACTAGGCCAGCCAACCTGGAATGAAGAAGACTTCGCTCCATCAATTTATCAGGAAGATGATAAAATTGGCAAAATCTATATGAATATTGCTCAAGAAATCGTACAAAAGCTTGAAAAATAAGTAAAAGGAAAGCCTCTCCAAAGTTTTGGAGAGGCTTTTTTCAGTAAACCCGCCAACAGGACGAGGCATTATAGGGCGGGTAGGCACAGGAAGTGCAAATCCGACAGCCCCAGGAAGTGGCGTTATAGGGAGGGAGGCGTTGTCAAGGTGACCGAGCTATTATCCCCCGGATCCTCCGCCGGAACTACCGGAACTCTCTCCGCCTTCTGGTTTTTGAGTCGGTATTTCTTCAGCTGCTTTCACAATCAATGCCTGAAGTTTGGCTTTGAACAGCGGACTTTCGAATGTTTCGGTGATGACTTTCTGCAAATGCTTCTGATACTCCTTGCTTTGGAGGAGATTCGTCAGTTCTTTTTCCAATTCCGGATCCTTCATAACCTCGATCATCATGCCTTTATATTCCGGATCCTTCATCAGATCCTTTAACAGTTGCTCATTTTCCTGCTTCATGCTTTTTGCCATGCTTTCAGCAAATTTTGGATCCTCAAATGATTTTTTCCAGAATTCCATGCCTTTTTCTGAAGTCAAAGTTTTCTCAATTGTATCAGTTACGACCGGCTGATCCATAATCAACTTTTCCTTCATCCCGTCGTCACTCATCACTTCCTGAATCGCCTTTTTCCCATCATCCGTCTTCAGGATATCGACCATCATCTTCTTTGTTTCTTCATAATCAACCTGTCCCCCGCCTGAGTCGGTTGGAGCACAGCCGGCAGCTAAAAATAAAAAGGAAGCGGGGAGAATCACACTTATCCAGTTTCTCATTTCTTATTCCCCTTTCGCATAGACAGCCCTAATGGTAGGATTAGTAGGAATACAATTTGTTATACACAAATAACGACGCTAGATTTTTCAAATTCACATTGGTACAATCATATCGTGCATTTATTTTCGTTTTTGGGGGAAAAACCGTGACTAGCCGTAATTGGGTACACTTGTTTCTCACCACGCTTGTTGTTGGATCAGTAACGACCGCCGTGGTTGGCTTTATTGTCCGTTGGAGTGAATTCCAGCAACTGTTAAGTACATTTCACATGCTTGAATTCCTTTCTATTTTAGTATGGCTAATGGGCGTTGGTCTTATATTTAGCATTCTAAGCCAAATGGGTTTCTTTGCTTATTTAACAATCCATCGTTTCGGTCTTGGGGTATTTAGATCCTATTGGAATTTCGTACAGATCATCCTGATAGCATTCGTGCTTTTTGATCTTGTGTATCTCCGGTACAATGCATTTGCTAAAACCGGAGATAGTATCCTTCCATACATAGGGATAGCTGCAATCGTACTGCTTGCCGGCTTGATCGTTGCAATTCTGAAGGCAAAACAAACAAATAAAGAAGCTTTTATACCGGCAATGTTCTTTATGATTGTTGTGACAGTAATTGAATGGGTGCCGGTTCTGCGAGTTAATGAGCATAGCTGGATTTATCTCATGCTTTTTCCGTTATTAATCAGCAACGCGTACCAACTAATGGTCCTTCATAAGCTAAACCAGAAGTCTATGGAGGAAAGGAAAGCGCTCGAAGCAAAAACAAAGTCAATAAAAAAAGCACAAAAAAAACCGCCCAATTCTTAGCACTGGGCGGTTACTTCACTTCTACTGTTTTAGAGGAACCATTTGCGATCATTTCAGATACAGTAACCATCTTTAAATTTTTCGTTTTAATATTTTTTACTACCAGCGGCAGTGCTTCAGCTGTTTGCTTGGCAGAGTCAGAGGCATGCATCAAAAGGATGTCACCCTTTTTTGCTTTTGAAGCATTCTCGACAATGACTGCAGTACCAGGATTGGTCCAGTCTTTCGTATCAAGACTCCAACTGACAACCGTAAACCCGAGCCGCTCGGCAATTTTCAGTGTACGTTGGTCAAATTGGCCAGTAGGTGCGCGAAGCAATTTAATGTTTTTCACGTTTAGCTTCTTGAAGGCCTCCTGTGCCATCATGATGTCTCTCCTGATTTTATCGTCCTCCAGCTCACTGTAATCTTTGTAATTGTACCCAAGCATGCCAATTTCATATCCTTCTTTGACTATCCTGCTGACTAGATCTGGGTGGCTTTCTGCCCAAGAGCCTGAGAGAAAGAAAGTAACCGCTCCAACCTTTTCTTTTGCCAGGACATCGAGGATAGGTTCTGCTTTTTCGTCCCCCCAGCCAATATTGAAGGTAAGAGCTAAATCCTTTTCCCCTTGATAGATTGCTTTTGGCCCATCTTTGGCTGAAAAAGCAGGAAGTTGGACCATATTCTCCATGAAAAAGAACCATGCTGTAAAAAAAGCTGCGACAACGATGACAAAAGCGGTTTTAATCGATCTGGCATTCATCACATAAAAGAAATTCATTTTTTCCCCACCTCGTCCCATGCACTCCTTGTCTAATTTTTATTCAAGAATGAAAAAGATATGATAAATAAATTTCCGATTATAAAAATCAATAAAATGGCTAACACTAAAAACCACAAAAGAGATGAACAGGAGTGTATCTATGCTTGGTGTTCTGATTAATGAGATGGAAGTAAAGGAGCTAGAATGTTTAATCAAAAGAGAGATGGATGAAATCTTGTTCGACATGAAGGATGAACGAATCAATCAGCTTGTAAAAAGGGCAATGAGCGAACGATATCAAATTTTGTTTTCGCTATTTAAAAGAGTTGCATCTCCAAAGGAATGCCTGAAATATATGCCTGCAAAAAAAACAGATCAAAGGAATAAAATTTTTAAAAAAAAATAATTGTTGACGAATCTTGTATATCCTGGTATATTAATAAACGTCGCTGCTGAGCCATTCAAATAATTGCTCAAATGACGAGTTAAAAAAGTGATTGACATCAAGTCGAGCGCGTGATATATTAAGAAAGTCGCTTCTGAGCGACGCACACAATTTGTTCTTTGAAAACTAAACAAACAAGCGTCAACAAACAAT
>NZ_JXIQ01000013.1 GCF_000934845.1 Mesobacillus subterraneus | reverse complement strand
GGGAGAGATTCATAGTCATTCTTTATATTAAATCTGTATTTAAAAAGTGGGTATTAAGGGGGGGTTGAAATGATTAAGGCAACAAACTTAACAAAACAATATGACAACGGTTTTGTGGCTGTTGATTCTTTGAATCTTCAAGTAAATAAAGGGGATATTTACGGGTTTTTAGGTCCGAATGGGGCAGGGAAAACGACGACCATCAGAATGTTAAATGGGTTAATAGAACCTAGTGACGGTTCCGTAACCATTGAAGGCAAAGAGGTAAAAAGTGAAAATGCATCAGTAAGCAAATTAATTGGGGTATTGCCAGAGTCACATGGTTACTATAATTGGATGACTGGCAGAGAGTATTTAAAATTATTTGCTGAACTTTATGGCGTTGACAAGAAAAGGGTCAAGTCGAGGGTCGAAGAGGTCCTTGAATGGGTAGGAATGGCCGGGAAAGCAGATATTCTGATTGGACAATATTCACGAGGGATGAAGCAAAGAATCGGTATTGCGAAAACGATTGTACATGAGCCCTCTATAATCTTTCTTGATGAGCCTACATTAGGTTTGGACCCACAAGGGCAAAAGGATATACAGTCGATTATTACAAGATTGAATCAAGAACAAAATGTTACTGTTTTCATTACATCGCATTTATTAAAAGAGATCTCAGAAATTTGTAATCGTGTAGCCATTGTAAAACAAGGAAAACTGCTTGAAGAAGGGTATTTAGACGAATTAATAAAAGGCTATCGTCTAGTCTTAAAGAATGAGAATCCTACATTAGAGGATATATTCTTCAGTTTAACAGCTGATGAAGTGGGGGGGAGCATTTAATGTCCAGCTTAATAAAAAAAGAAATAAGGGAACATGTCTTTTCCCGAAAAGGCGTATGGATTTTCTTTGCCGTTTCCATTCTATTCAGTGGTTTGACTTATAGTTTTATCTCTGTGAAGGAACTAATTTTGCTTGCTCAAGTCGAAGTTAATATGACTTTCATGAAAGCGTTAATTGGCATCAGTATTTTAGTATCCATCATATTAGGGTCAACAATGGTTTCTGGTGAAAGGGAGCAAGGAACGTTAGAAAGTCTGTTATTAACCCCCTTATCAAAGGTGAAAATAATCCTTTCCAAGGTAGTAGGGATTTTGGTTTTTTGGTTGATCATCTCGGTTATATCGATCCCGTATTTCTATTCTTTGACATATGGAACGAATATGCTGCCTACGATTTTATCCTATTTATATCTGATCGGATTGCCGCTGGTTATTAGTTTTTCATTGCTGTCATTAGCATTTTCTACATGGATATCGTCAAGTAAAAATGCAACGCTTATGTCGATTGTCTTGTTCTTGGTGACCGCCATTCCAATGTTTTTATCAACAACAATGAAAAAGTCAGGATTTGCACATTTAGTTGATTCATTGAGTCCGGTTTCAGCAAGTATGCTGACGTTAAAGGATTGGTTAGTAAATAAATTAAGTTTCTTCTCGATCTTTATGGATAGTGTACCTGTTTTGTGTTTCTTGGGTATATCGATCATTTGCTTATTCTATGCAAGTAAAAAAATGGACTTTTTAGGAGGGGAGTAATTTGGTGAAAAAGGCAGGTATCATTCTGGCGATACTTCTGGGATTTGTCATAACTGGGCAAAGTGCATTTGCCATGGAACAGCCTAATGTTGAGGTTAAAGTAATCTCTCCTAATCAGGTTAAGGATTATCCTGGGAAAGAAACAACAGTTAAAGCACAAGTTACAAACCATACCAACCAATCTATAAAAGATTTAGTCGTATATATCACAATGACGGATATGGGCAAAAAATGGACGGTTAATCTAGAAGACTATAGTGCAGATAAACCTGAACAGGTTAAAGAATTAGGACCCGGTGAAACAAAGGAAGTTTCACTGCCCATCCGTTTTGTGTATACCAGCAATTATTATCTATACGTAACGGCTGCAAGTGCTGATAGTTTAGATATCTATTCAAGTAATGGAATCCCTATCGTAATTATGGGTAACACAAAAATTGATCCGACGACTATACAAGTTGTTTCAATAGCAACACCGCTTATAATCTTGTTTTTGGTGGTGTTGAATTTTATAAAAAATAGAAAGAAGAGAATTGCTTAAGGAATAAAATATGGTGCTGGAAAAAGACTTGTTTTTACTAAAACAGGAGATTGAAAAATTGATGGCAGAAAAGCAACAAGAGTTAAATAATGTAGTCTTGAAATATGGGTTAAGAAGTAAAGAGGCCTTGTATGTCAGTCAAGAATTAGACATAATGATCAATCAAGTAATGAAGATAAAGGCACTCACATAATAAAATGAAAATTTTTTCACCTAAAGGTTATTTTAATTTTAAATTCAATTCAGACTTACTTCATGGTAGAGGCTTAAGATAAGGATGTACCACAGTTCATTAATATGAGGAGGAAGAAAAAATGAAGAAAAAACTTATCGTACCAGCATTGGCAGCTGCGATTGTAGGAGGAGGAGTAGCAGGTTCTCTATTAAACTCTTCCGCATTTGCATCAAGCAATGATAGTAAAAAGGCAGAGGTAACAGATCAACAGGAGCAGCAGCAATTGGCGAAAGAAGCAACCATCACTAAGGAAGAAGCCATTTCAGCCGCACTAAAAGAAGTTGCAGGAAAAGCAGCTGGCACTGAACTTGAAGATGAAGACGGAACAGTTGTTTATGGCGTAGAAGTTACTGATGATCAAGGAAAGCAACAGGATGTAAAAGTGGACGCCAAAACAGGTAAGGTCCTAAAAGTAGAGGCTGATGATGATGAAGAAAATGAAAAAGGAGAGAAGGAAGAAAAAGAAGATAAAGATGGTGAAGTTTCCGATCAACAAGAACAACAACAATTAGAAAAGAAAGCGAAAATTACGGCTGAAGAAAGTACAACTATTGCATTAAAAGAAGTAAAAGGCCAAGTAACGGATACTGAACTTGAAGATGAAGACGGAACTGTTGTGTATGGTGTTGAAATAACAGACGACCAAGGAAAAACACATGATGTAAAAGTAGACGCCAAAACAGGTAAGGTCTTAAAGGTTGATGTGGATGATGAAAATGATTCCGAAAGTGACAGTGAAGAAGAGTAATTCCGTAAATGAATATAGGTCCTGCTTGCTTGTGCAAGTAGGGCTTATTCACTTTATAGGAAATTATAAAATTAATTAGGTGAGGATAACTACTGTGGATGTCATAATCCAGCTCCAGCGCCTAGCCCCTCGAGTCGCTTCGGTCCGCTCTCCAGCGCTTGTCGGGGCTGACCAAGGCGCTTGCGCTTTTGGTCTTTCCTATGAGTGCACTAATTTGAATTATATGTATTTTGTATCATAACTTTTCTTTTTGATTTAAAATAATAGTGTCATTTTAATCAAATTATGAAAGTAGTACAAAATAGATAAAGTAACATTTGGAGGTCACGAATTTGGATATTTTAGTGATTGAAGATGAAGAAGCATTATCGGAATTTATAGTACTTGAGTTAACGCATGAAGGATACAATGTAAGTGCTGCTTTTGATGGGAGAGAAGGGCTTGAACTAGCATTAGAAAGAAATTGGGATGTGATTCTTTTAGATTTAATGCTGCCAAAGTTAAACGGTATCGAGGTTTGCCGAAGATTAAAGGCAGTCAAGGATATTCCGATTATTATGATAACGGCAAGGGACAGCGTAATGGACCGGGTATTGGGGCTCGATAGCGGCGCTGATGATTATATCCCAAAACCATTTGCGATTGAAGAATTACTGGCGAGAATTAGAGTCATCATGAGAAGAGAAGAAAAACGAAATGATTTGCCTAGCATGCTTTTATCATTTAAAGATTTAGAATTAAATATTGAATCAAGATTATTAAAAAAAGGCGAACGATTGATCGAATTAACGAAAAAGGAATATGACTTATTGTTCATGTTCATGAAAAATATTAATCGTGTCTTAACAAGGGAGGTTCTACTGGAAAAAATATGGGGTTATTATGCGGAAATTGAAACAAATGTCGTTGATGTTTATGTAAGACACCTTAGAAATAAACTGGATTCTGTTGATAAAGAAAGTTATATTCAAACGATGAGAGGGATGGGGTATGTGATGAGAGAATGAGAAACGTAAAAGACTTTATTCCAAAAAGCATCAATCTTAAATGGAAATTAACTTTATGGGCTGCCCTTTTAATGCTATTTTTATTTTTTTCTTATAATATTTTGCAGTATTTTGTCATTCAGAACTGGGTAGTTAACCAAGAAAAACAAACCATCCAAAAAAAGATGGAAGAAGTAACAGCCTACATTCAGGATTCAAATTTTAAAGGGAATATTTCGGAAAGTGAACACTATTTAGACATTCTGAATGAAAAATACCAATTGATAAGGATTGTGAGGGAAAACAATTCTCCGCTATTTACGATATCAGACGAGGTACCACAAGGGTGGGTATCTCCGAAAAATGTAACAAAAGAGGAACTGGTGGACTTTTCACCAGAAGGAGATCGTTTGTTGATCCTTAGGAAGCCAATCGAAGTAAATGGCTTTAAAGGAACAGTAGAAATCATCCGTAATTTAGAGAACTTTGATAGCTTGATAAATCAAATATTTATGTTGGTCATCGTAGCAGGAGTGGTTGCTATTCTCCTTAGTTTAATCGGCGGCAGACTTATTTCCTTTCAACTGCTAAAGCCGATTAATTCAATGATAAGAACTCTGAGGAGAATAAAAGAGAATGGTCTGAAAGAAAGGGTTCAAATTAACAAGCAACGAGATGAAATGACAGAGTTAGGGATTATGTTTAATGAATTAATGGATAACTTAGAAAAGTCATTTCAGCAGCAGCAACAATTTGTAGAAGATGCCTCCCACGAATTAAAAACACCCTTGTCCATCATACATGGAAATTTATCGCTGATCAATCGTTGGGGGAAAAATAATCCAAAAGTGTTAGAACGCTCAATTGATTTAAGTTTAAAGGAAACCAACAGACTTATTCACCTGGTTTCGGAATTGTTGACTCTCTCAAGAGCAGAAGAATCTACCACAAACATGAACTCATTGGAAGAAGTCAAAATGAAGGAAGTTATGGAAGATATAGTTGAAAACTTCCAAACAATAAATGATGATTTTAAAATATCCTCCACTATAGATGTTGACACCGATTTTACTATCAAAATACTAAAGAGCCACCTAGAACAAATCATGATCATTATATTAGACAATGCTACTAAATATTCAACAGATGAAAAGATCATACAGATTAATGTAAGGCATACAGACAGGCAATTGAAGATTGAGGTAAAAGATTATGGGGAAGGTATCCCAGAAGAGGAATTGCCTTTTGTGATCAATCGCTTTTATCGTGTGGATAAAGCAAGAAGCAGAAAACATGGTGGAAATGGGCTAGGACTATCAATTGCAAAAAGGTTACTGGATATGTATCAAGGAACTTTAGAAATCGATAGTGTGTATGGGAAATGGACGAAGGTTCAGATTACTATTCCATTAGATTAATAAGTAGTTAACATTTCCAATAACTATGTTGTTCCTATATATAAAATAAATTAAATAGGCCAACTACTCCGATTATTACAAAGGTATTTAACTAAACACTATGCAGGTATTTAATATATAAAATTTTATTGAAAACAGTACTGGGGAATTAAGGAATTAAATCTATTGTGAGAGAAAAGGAAGGAAATATATGGTTTATAGAGAAAGTACTGCCATAATTAAATTCATCGCTTTACAAAGTAAAAATATCGTCAATATATTAGTAAAGTGGCGTTAATCCAAGTAGATTAACGCCTTCTTTGTTTTTCAGTATTATGCTTTTGGTAATGGGGTTGGCGTAGGTTCTATGCCTCCACCTTTGTATTTGTTGTCTATATTTTCCCTAATCGTTCTGAGGTCTGTTCCTTTTTCAAACTCTGATTTCGCCTCACGGGCGATGTCTACGCAGACTTGTCAGCCAAAGCCCATGGTATCTAAGTTTGCCACATCACCTTTTACTGAATCTACAAAACAATTCGTGTTAGATGTATGACCATCTTCTTCGTAACAGCCACAGTAACATGGCATATAATTTAGAACTTCTGGATGTTCTACTGCGAATTGATATGCTTCTAAAATATTTGGATCGTTCGTTAAAGAAGTGACAGAAGACCAATTGTTGCTACCTAGTTCATATTTTAATGACGGCTGAGTTGGGGAACTATGACTGTCACTATGTCCTTCATTGGACTGTTCATTATTACTTGAGGCACAACCGGAAACGATAATAGAGCCAATAATCATTGGTATAATGAATTTTTTCAATTTATTATTACCACACTTTCTATTTTATGCTTTAAATATAGGACTAATTAAAAGTATAACATAATCAAATCTCCCTTTGATGAAGGAAATAAATGATTAGTAATATAGATACTAAAGAAATGAGATAAACTTTGACACTCAAACATATTTTTGAATATAATATATTCAAACAAGTATTTGAATATGGTTTGATGGAGGTGGATTTATGAAAGAGGTCGATGTATGTCAAGTGGCGTGTGTGGATCAAGAAAGGGTTAATCGTGTTAAAGCAATACTTAATCCTGAAGTGACAAAAGATGTGGCCAAGATTTTTAAGGCGTTATCCGATGATACCAGAATGAAAATAGCCTACTCTCTATATTTGGAGGATGAGCTTTGTGTATGTGATGTTGGCCATATTGTAGGGTCTTCAACTGCAACTGCTTCACATCACTTGCGTTTACTTAAAAATATGGGTTTGGCTAAGTATAGGAAGGAAGGGAAATTGGTTTTTTATTCTCTTACGGATGAACATGTAAAACAATTGATTAGTATTGCATTTGAACATCAAAAGGAGTTGAGCAGCCTTGACTGAGGCTTTAGAACAAAATCAAAATACTGAGAAGCACGTTTATCGCATCCAAGGATTCACCTGAGCTGGCTGCGCCACTAAGTTCGAAAAGAACGTTAAACACCTGGATGGTGTTTATGATGCAAATGTAAACTTCGGTGCTTCAAAAATAACGGTTTTTGGAAACACCACTATTGAAGAGCTGGAAAAGGCAGGAGCCTTTGAAAATTTAAAGCTTTATTCAGAAAAAGGTGAGATGAAACCACAGAAAAAAGAACCATTCTGGAAGGAATATTCCACGGTTTTGGCTTCATTACTGTTTGTGGTTTTAGGTTATGTCTCTCAATCCATTAATGGTGAAGAGAGTCTGCCAACGATTGCTGCTTTTCTGGCAGCCATCTTAATTGGAGGATTTTCTTTATTTAAAACAGGTTTTAAAAATTTATTCCGATTAGAGTTTGACATGAGAACTCTCATGACGATTGCCATCATCGGTGCTGGCTTTATCGGCGAATGGAGCGAGGGTGCAGTAGTTGTTATCTTATTTGCAATCTCTGAAGCGCTTGAGAAATATTCCATGGATAAGGCTCGGGCTTCGATTCGTTCATTAATGGATATCGCGCCAAAAGAAGCACTCATCCGTCGTAATGGTCAGGAACTATTGATTAAAGTAGATGATATTCAAATCGGTGATATCATGATCGTAAAGCCAGGTCAAAAAATTGCTATGGACGGAACTGTGGTTAAAGGATATTCATCCGTTAACCAGGCAGCAATTACTGGAGAATCCGTACCGCTGGAAAAATCAGTGGATGATGATGTTTTCGCAGGTACATTGAATACAGAAGGCTTACTGGAAGTAAAAGTAACAAAAAGGGTCGATGATACAACAATTGCGAAAATCATCCATCTGGTAGAGGAAGCCCAAGCAGAGAGAGCACCTTCCCAGGCTTTTGTCGATAAGTTTGCAAAGTATTATACACCGGCCATTATTGTGATTGCTGCACTTGTGGCCATAATCCCGCCGCTTCTGTTCCAAGCAGACTGGAGCGAATGGATTTATCAAGGTCTTGCTGTTCTTGTTGTAGGTTGTCCTTGTGCACTTGTCATTTCAACACCGGTTGCAATTGTAACTGCAATAGGAAATGCAGCGAGGAATGGAGTATTAATCAAAGGCGGAGTTTACCTTGAGGAAGCGGGGGCGCTGAACGCCATCGCATTTGATAAAACAGGTACTTTAACAAAAGGCGTACCTGCAGTTACTGATTATGTAATGCTTGATAATGAGCAGAAAGAAAGTGAGCTGCTGAGTATCATAGCTGCATTAGAATATAATTCTCAGCATCCTCTTGCATCAGCGATAATAAAAAAAGCAGAGGAAAAAGAAATTTCTTTCAAGGACGTAGTTGTAGAGGATTTTTCATCGATTACGGGAAAAGGGATAAAAGGAACAATAAACGGATTAACTTACTTTATTGGAAATCCAAAGTTATTTGAAGAGTTGTTAGATCACAGTATTTCACCTGAAAGCAAAAAAATTAATGATTTACAGCTTCAAGGAAAAACAGTAATGGTTGTGGGTACCACTGATGGTTTATCAGCCTTGATTGCAGTAGCTGATGAAGTTAGGGAAAGCAGCCTTTCCACTATTGCCAGATTGCATGAGCTTGGTATAAAGAAGACCATCATGCTGACAGGTGACAATAAAGGGACTGGAAATGCAATTGGTAAATTAGTCGGAGTGTCTGATATCGAAGCGGAACTTCTTCCACAGGATAAACTGGCATTTATCAAGAAACTGCGTGATGAACATGGTAAAGTGGCCATGGTTGGAGATGGGGTCAACGATGCACCTGCTCTAGCTTCTGCCACTGTAGGAATCGCCATGGGAGGAGCAGGGACTGATACGGCTCTGGAAACTGCAGACATTGCTTTAATGGGCGATGATCTCAAGAAACTGCCGTTTACTATCAAGCTCAGCAGAAAAGCATTAACGATCATCAAGCAAAACATTACATTCTCCCTGGCAATCAAGCTAATTGCTCTTATGCTAGTGATACCAGGATGGCTTACCTTATGGATCGCTATATTTGCTGATATGGGAGCTACTCTTATTGTCACTTTAAACGGATTACGACTTTTGAGGGTAAAAGAATAATTTAATGAACGGGGTTATCAGATGAATAATAATTGGAATCGATTCATCTATAAAATTTGGTCCCCCATCTACGATTACTTTTTTAATTCAGGACTATTTTTAGAAGCAAGAAAACGAGTATTTCAAGATATAGAGTTTAAAGCAGGAGATTCCGTGCTTTTCGTTGGGGTTGGTACAGGGGCGGATATCAATCACGTCCCTTATAACAGCCTCAAGGTAACAGCTATAGACTTTTCAGAAGACATGCTGAATCAAGCAAGAAAGAAGTACGAAGGCGAAAAAATTGATTTTATACAAATGGATGCCCAAAGCATGAACTTGCCAGACAATACATTTGATTATGTCATTGGCAGCTTAATATTGACTGTCGTTCCCGATGGCAAAAAAGCCTTTGATGAAATGGTCCGAGTTACGAAAAGTGGTGGACAGATTGTTGTTTTTGATAAATTTGCTGACAGCACCAGGGACCTTCCACTATCGAAACGTTTTATTCGGCCATTGATTAGAATATTGGGAACAGATATTGGTATATCCTTTAATGCCATCTTGTCTGAGTCTGAGAATGTAAAATTAATAGAGAAAAAAGATATATTATTTAATGGTATGTACCAAAAAATCGTATTAAGGAAAGTTTAATTTGTGTATCTTGCCCACATTTGGAATGGTGAATGTGGGCTTCTTCATGAGTAGTTTATTTATATTTAATTTGAGATCGCAAAGATGGCCTTTCATTTCACTTATCACTGAAATGAAGATACATAGTATGTCATAATAGGAAGTTTTAGTTAAACAGGAGGTATTCATTGTTGAAAAAAATCTTTATGTTAATAATTTTGATCCTACTAAGCATCGATTCAAAAATCGTGGCCTTCGCCCATTCTTATATAAAAGAATCAAAACCTTCAGAAGCAGAAATTGTAAAGGAACCTATTGATATGATAGATATCACCTTTGAAACAAAAATCGAAACAATTGGTGAACTCTTTCTAACATATAATAACCAGACAATTGAAGTGAAAAATATTACGATTGAAGAAGATAAATTAATAGGACAATTAGATAAGCCATTAAGCAACGGGCAGTATAAGGCTATTTGGAAAATAGTCGGAGAAGATGGCCATCCATTGGAGGGAACCATTTCTTTTACTGTTCAAGTGCCCAATCAATATCAAAATGAATCTTCTAACAAAGTAGTTGAAACCGAGAAACAAACTGAGGACCCAGAACAGCCCGCTTTAGAGCAGAAAAAGAATGATAACAATTTGTCTCGAAATGAACAAGTAAATCAAATAGGAAGTTCAACCATTAAAAAGTGGTTTTTGCCATTAGCCTCCTTAACAATACTAATTATGGCATTCTTTCTATTCAGAAAGGATAAAAAATGACCTATTACCTAATAGTATCTGAAACTGTTTTATATGTATCCTTCTCTATTTTAGTGGGAGCTATCATTTTACAGCTCATTCCCGGAAATTATAAACCAACGATTGATATTCCAAGGTCAGTATATTTTCTTTCGATACTGGGAATCATTTTTGCTTCAGTAGGACCACTAGTTCAAGTAGTTTTTTATTTTATTGAAGCATTAGGTTTTTGGCAAACGTTAAAATCAGTTTTATATAATTTTGAAGTAGGGAAAGCTTGGATGTTTACTTCATGGGTAGGACTTCTTTTATATTTCATGGTTTTATATAAGAAACCCAAGTATTTTCAAGCTTTTCTCGTTCTTTTGATGGTAATCGCTGTTGGTTATTCAAGTCATGCGGCCAGTTTATCGTTTTGGTATGGCTTGACCTCTCACACAATACATTTTCTTGGTATAACGGTTTGGACAGGGATATTATTGATTGTTTCTTTCTTCTCTAAAGACTTGCGTAATTGGAGTAAGTTTTTGTCTTGGTTCACACCAACAGCTATTCTTTCTCTAGTTTTAATCATTCTAAGTGGTTTCATGACCATGAAGTTAGTTGTAGAACCTAAAGATTATGTCTCTTCTTGGATGTTGCCATATGGGCAGGCTTTATTAGTTAAACATATACTAATAATTCCTTTAGTAGCTTTTGCGTTTATAAATGGAATATCGATGAGAAAAAAACAATTAGAACATCCCTATCCCTCAACGATTAAATGGATGAAAGCAGAAAGTATATTTATATCATTGATATTTATTGTGACTGGAACCCTGGGAATTCAATCTCCACCGCACGACATTAAAACAATGATACAAACAGAAGGTTACTCTCCATTGTATGAGTGGTTTCATCCATTTTTACCCGATACAGTAGTTAAATTGAACGTAGATTCTTTCTTTATAGTTGGTGGATTTTTATCGGTTATTGTTGTAGTTTTTATGATATTTAGTTTTACTAAAAAAGATTCTGTACTATTGTCAGTCCTTTTTGGGGTATTTTTT
This sequence comes from Mesobacillus subterraneus, assembly GCF_000934845.1. Lineage (GTDB taxonomy): Bacteria > Bacillota > Bacilli > Bacillales > Cytobacillaceae > Mesobacillus > Mesobacillus stamsii. Next base: position 54,670 of record NZ_JXIQ01000013.1, on the reverse strand, counting down.
GTATTTATTACCTATATTACGCTGATGACTGGTGCTCATTAAGTAAAATGATTTTTTTAAAACCTGAATGTAACTATTTTGGTTTGTGTTTTATTTGAAATAATTGGCTTTACTTTGTTGACTATGAAGAAAAAAGGACAGCAATCTATAGGATAGCAAATAAAAGGAGTTGGGGATAACCCAACTCCTTTTAATGTATTACTATCATCTAAATTTTCACCCAAAGTTTTAAGTGAAAAATTTAATTATCTGATGTTATTTGATAAAGTGGAAAGACAAGTTTATTTCCAGAAAATATTTATAAAGAGTAAAATATGATCTTTTTCAAATCGGTGTTTATTCCACTTTATATTGTCCCATCATGCCGGCGTCTTCATGTTCAAGAATATGACAGTGGTACATGAAAATTCCGGGATACTTGAAAGTAGCAATCGCCCTGACCTTCTCCCCTGGATAGACAAGGAGCGTATCCTTCCAGCCGGATTCATTTGCTGGAGGCTGGCTGCCGTCACGGTCCAGAATTTGGAATTGGATCCCGTGAGCATGGAATGGGTGAGCCATTCCTCCCATCATCCCAGTGCTCTCATTGGAGATTTCCCAGATTTCTGTTGTATTGATATCCATGTACTCATCTATTCGATCCATATCCATTTGTTTACCATTTATATTTACATTTATTCCCATTCCTTGGAAAATGAATTCCCTTGTTTTTAAAGCTTTTGATGGATCTATTTTTACAATTTTTGCTAGTTGGTTTGGGATAATAAAGTCTTTTTGTTTTTTATCAGTTACCATGAATTTCATGAATTCGGTACCTTGGTTTGTTAGTTCAACAGTATCGCCATCTTTAAATTCAGAGAAATCAACTATGATTTCCGCTCTTTCTCCTGGGCTGATCACCAATTTTGTCATCCCGACAGGCTGTTCAAGTAATCCGCCATCGCTCGCTATTTGATAAAAACTCTGGTTATTGCTGAAAAGCAACTCATAAATTCTGGCGTTTGAACCGTTCAACAAGCGAAAGCGCATTTTGCCTTTAGGTACCTCAAGATAAGGGTTAACTGCACCGTTGACAAGAATCGTGCCCCCCTGGAGGCCCATCATGACGTCATGCATTCCCAGTTTGTATTCAAACCTGCCATTTGCATCAAGCTTCTTATCCTGGATCACAAGTGGAATGTCGTTCACGCCGTACTCATTAGGGAGGTTCAAGTTATCTGAGACATCATCATCTACATAGAATAAACCTGCGAGTCCTTTATACACCTGCTCTCCAGTTTTGTGGATCAAGTGCGGATGAAACCATAAGGTTGATGCAGGCTGATTAATCGTAAACTTTGGATTCCAGGTTTCACCTGGCATAATCCGGGAGTGAGGACCGCCATCATTTTCCCCGTCTACTTCAAGCCCGTGCCAGTGGACTGTTGTCTCTTCCTTTAGGTTGTTTTTAACTTTTATAGAAACCTCATCACCTTTTCTGACTCTAATGACAGGACCGAGATAATTTCCATTGTAACCATAAGTGTCTGTCTCTTTCCCCTCAATGAATTCTTTTTTAGCGATTTGAGCTGAAAGCTGGAACTCAGCTTTATTTGGAATCGAACTGGTATTTTTAAGCAGCGGAGGAATAGGTAAAGGAGTGCCCCCGCTGAATGGAATTTCATTATTATCAGTTTCATTCATCATTCCGCCGTTGTTATTTAAAAATTTACTTACTCCAACAGGAACAAGAGAAATAGCTGCTAATCCTGCGGCTCCCTTTAAGGAATAAGAGAGAAATTTTCTTCTATTGTATTTATCGTATTTATCCATTAATGCAGTACCTCCTTATCAAATTGTGTTTTTAACCGGTGGGGGGTATTTTATAATTCTACCTTGTAAATATGCAAAAAGTATGTAGACCGAATTATAATGCACACAAAAATTTTGAAACTCAGGATCAGGATGCCCCTGCTTTTTTATTTTCCTACATATTTTCTCCATGATTCGATTTTATAGTTAAAGCATAGAGGCACACACAACATCACGAAAGGAGGGATTCCGATGATGGGACCTAGTTTTGCGGCTGCTGGCTGCGGGCCGATTGGCTGGTTTATCGGTTTGCTGCTGGTTGGCTTCTTGATCTACTTGCTGTTGAAAAACAAAAAGGGACCGGATCAGCCAAATCGTTCTGATTCCAGTGAAGCGATGGAACAATTGAAAATGAGGCTAGCAAAAGGGGAAATCGGCGTGGAAGAGTACCAGAAAATGAAGGAAACACTCTTAAAATAATCGCGTAACCTCCATACTTTCTACATCTTTTTGATAGAGAATGAAAGTATAAAGAAATGGAAAGGAGAAGGAAATGATGATGGGACCAGGTTACTTTGGAGGCTTTGGGATGGGAGGTGGATCACTGATGATGCTCATCATAATCCTGGCAATCGGTTACCTGCTGTATCTTGCTTTCAACCAGAACCAGAACAGAGGGAACAGCCAAACGCAACCCCGCCAGTCAGGGAGCAATGAAGCACTTGAGGTGGCAAAGGCCAGACTGGCACGGGGTGAAATCACTGTCGAGGAGTTTGAACAAATCAAGGAAAATCTACTATAAAAAACGTAAATAAGGAGTGTTTTATAATGATGAAAAAAACAATCATTACTGGAGCATTGGCAGCTGCCCTGATCGCAACGGGAGGAACGGGGCTATACATGGCATCAGCGAAAGAAAACCCTGCAGGGCCTTTCGATTATATGAAGCAGCAAGGAATTAATTTTAGCAATATGTCCAGCGTCATGGATGAGGGCAATTTTGAAAACATGCAGAAGTACATGGAGAGTCAGGGTGTCGACCTCAATGAAATGAACCAAATGATGGAGTCCGGGAATTTTGAGGATATGCAAAAATTCATGGATGAACAGAATATCAACTTTGGGCAAATGAAGCCATATATGCAGGAAATGCACCCCGATTTGAGCAATCAGGATCTGGAAGAAATGTATAAAGGCATGCATGGGACAGATGGAGCGGCCAACAGCAGGAAATTCGAGGGCATGGGAAATACAGCACTATAAACATACAGGCCGGTTGATCCGGCCTCCAATTAAAAATTTGAGGGAGGAATGGAACGATGTTTGCACTATTGATCCTGGCAATCGGTTTTTATCTGTATAAGACAGGCGATTTGCAAAAATTCTTTGGGAAAACGGATCCTCAGGATACTGGAGATGATCAAGCAAGAAAGATCATTGACCTGAGGTATGCCGCAGGGAAACTTTCTGAAGAAGAATACATGAAACTGAAAAATCTCATTTAATTTTAATATGGTTGAAAGGAGCAGATGAACATGATGGGCGGACATATGGGTTCTTTTGTAAATGGATACGGATTTAACGGTCCTTCTGGCTACAGCCAGTTTGGAATGATGCCGTATTTCAATTTCTCGACACTAATTTTCCTTGGGCTGATTGCGGTTGGAGCTTACCTTCTTTTCAAAAACCGGGCAGCCATCAATCCAAAGCCAGGGAATACACAGGCAATCGAAGCAGAAGAAATGGTAAAGCTGAGATACGCCAGAGGGGAAATCACCTTTGAAGAGTTCCAGCAAATCTTGAGAACCATCCAATCATGATTGGGGTGAAATGAAGTGATAAATCTTGTTTTAATTGCGATCGTCTTCTATTACCTGTTGAGGACAGGCGATTTATTCAAACTGGTCAAGCTGGCAAGGAAGCTGGTCGTTGACCTAATGTTTTCTTTCAAAAGGCAGACACAGGATTCATTTCAAAAGGAATCTCCAGCTGAAGCATTGAAGCTTCGTTACGTTAAAGGAGAAATATCCCAGAGTGAATATGAAAGGATTTCAAAAACCTAATTCTAAAATCTGGCTGCCTATTCGGCAGCTTATTTTAAGGGTTTGGGTTTTACTTTCATATTATTATAAAAGAGACGTAATGAATCCTCGCCCTTCCGTCCAAAGCCAGAGGTCATCGCTAGTGTGAGGCCTATCGGCCGTCTGCTTCCCTTCTTTTGCAAATACAAATACTCCTTGTAATCCATCTTCCTGCATGCAAACTGGGATCCGAGTTCATCCGGCTGGATTCGGTATTGAATCCCATCCTTATTAGCCAATACGACTTGGAAATCACTCCTGGATTATTGACTGGAAGGGATAGGTCTTGTTTAAAGACAATTTTTAAAAAAGTGCAGAAATTAAGGATTGAGCAGATTCATTTAATAAAAGAAACGGTAAATGTCCCAGCATTGACAAATATCAGGAAAAAACGTTGCACAAGTAAAAAAACATGATTTATAGGGGTTTAGATGAGTTTAACGATATGAATGGCTATTTTTTTAAGATGATCATCCTTATAAAATGCACAAATATCCTTTAATATGAAGATGGTTACTTTTTAACCCCCCTAGAAGAAACGGTCTGCATACAGCCGTTTCTTCATTTATAAAGGACCGAACCCGAAGACGTCGAGGAGATACTATACAAAATTATTACGGCGTCTTCATATAAAATTCAAAATTCCTCTGTATGATGATGGATATACGACTTGAATGAGGTGAAGTATGTGGAGAACTTTGAACCAATTAATCGAATAGCCCTGGAATTAGGGCCTATCACTATTTATTGGTACGGTATTATTATTGGATTTGGAATGTTCCTCGGGTGGATAATTGCTACAAGAGAAGCGACCAGACGTGGTTTGCAACAGGATGTGTTTTCGGATTTGTTGCTCTGGGCTATTCCTATCTCGATTCTTAGTGCGAGACTTTATTACGTTTTGTTCAAACTGGAATATTATTTGGACAATCCGGGACAAATTATCGCGATTTGGGAAGGTGGCATCGCCATTCATGGGGGATTGATCGGAGCAGTGGCAACAGCCATTGTCTATGCGCGAAAAAAAGGGATTTCCTTCTGGCAGCTCGCAGACATTGCTGCTCCAAGCATTATACTTGGCCAGGCGATAGGCCGCTGGGGAAACTTCATGAATCAGGAAGCGCACGGCACAGAGGTGACAAGAGTATTCCTTGAAAATCTAATGCTTCCAGACTGGATTATTAATCAAATGTATATAGATGGAAATTACTATCATCCAACCTTCCTTTATGAATCATTATGGAATCTCGCAGGATTCATTATCCTCCTTGGAGTCAGAAAGCTTGGAGTCAAACGAGGGGAAGTTTTTCTTACTTATCTCATCTGTTATTCTGCAGGCAGATTCTTTGTGGAGGGACTAAGAACAGACAGTCTAATGTTGACGGATGGTTTTAGGATAGCCCAGATCATGTCACTGGCTTTAATTGGCATAGCTCTTTTTCTATTCTGGTTTAGAAGGTATAAAGGGTTATCGGCAATGGGGTATAAAGATAAAACGGTCCAAAGGTAAGAGCACTTTCAACATCTACATTTGAATCTTATAAATGCTAGCTTGGAGACGCGATTGAATTATTGAAGAAGGAACTATCCCCATGCCCAAATAAGTTGCTTATAAGCCACCAGGGGCATGGCAACAGAGCAAACAGCATTACTTAGCAGTATATGCATATGAAAACGCAAGGTGTATGAAACCTTGCGTTTTAAACATTCTTATTTAACAATTTGGACTATAAGGAATAAATGATATAGTTAAGGTAACGTTTTTAAAAGGAGAATACTAGTATGGTAATACAACCAAATATGTCATCAAAGTCAATTATTGAGATTTGGGAAAACTCCGTGGTTGTCTTCCAGAAGTATAACATATCAATTTCAGCAGTACCTTTAGAAAAAGTGGTTGATGGCAATCGTCTTAATACACTACTTAAGGAATTAAATAATTTTCTAGGAAGTTCCTCGGCAACTTGTGTTGAAGGCGGATGACAACTTCCATCTAAACAGGAGTAGGTTACTCCTGTTAACATTATAAAATTCTGGAACCCCATAGTACCTAGTGTTATGGGGTTCTTCATCTTGGAGACTAACATTCTGAGGTGAACCTTTTTACATAAGAAAGTGCACGTCTTTCCATAACACCCTTCAATTCTTAACTTAATACCCGCACGGGAATAAATAGAGTAGATCAGGAAAGGAGTGTAGTTTATGATGAATGGTGGCGGGCCCGGTAATGGGATGGGAACAGGATTTTTTGGTCCAGGAATAATGGGAATACTGCTGGTCATTATAGTCGTGGTGGTTATAGCTGTAGCCATAGTGTTTTTTAAGAATAAGTCAAATCACAGTTCAACCAACACTGACGGCAACAACTCACTTGGGACATTGAAAGAAAGACTTGCGAGAGGTGAAATTTCAGAAGAAGAGTACGATCGTTTAAAACAAAAATTAGAGCAGTAATAGCACTTCTCGGTGGGTCGTCTTAGAGCCTCTCCTCACCGTCTCACATGTGGAGGGTACCTTTTAAATAGAAGCGCCAAGTACGGAAATATATTGTCTTAAGCGGCACGGAGCCGCTTTTTTCTTTTTAAACTTTACCCATACTCTTCAGTGAAAAATTCCTTAGTCTCGACAAAATCTCCATACCTTTTGTTTAGAATGATATTTAAATTACAAAAGGAGGGGACGGCATGTTCTATAGCAAAGAAACAGTAAACCGCCTTAAGAGAATTGAGGGCCAAATCAGCGGGGTTGGTAAAATGATGGAATCAGAAAAAGCATGTGCTGATGTTGTGAACCAATTGTCCTCTATTCGAAGTGCCACAGATAGAGCATTAGCTTACATTGTCGCAAACGATCTCCAAAATTCTCTCATAAATGACAAACACTCCATAAAAGAAGACTATAGTGCAGTAAATGAGGCTGTAAATATGTTAGTGAAAAGTTCATATATTTCTGCACAATTTGAGATGAATCAGTGAAACGATAGATTTACACTCCTTTTATCAGGGATGCATTCTGCGTACTTAAAGACGACATCAATGCAAATTTCACATTCATAATTTTTGCGGAATTATTTGGTAGTGTTTGATCAAAAACATGGAGATGAAGCTACATGTTGAATCGCCGGAAGTTTTTGGGGAAGTCTTTAAAAGGGACAGCAGGGATGTTGGCCCTTTCCTTTCTGCCGGCAGGTTTAAGTGCCTGCAGTAAAGAGGAAAGTAATATTGACACCAGTTCTATGGTAAATCTTGGTCCTTTAAACGAATTGGAGAAGGGCCCTTTCCAAAGAAAGTTTCTTATAAAGTAACAGTCCAGGATGGTTGGACAGAACAAAATCTGGACGGTTTTGTTAATGTGAACAAAACGAAGGAAGATGAATTGTTAATTATGTCTCCAGTATGTACACATCTCGGTTGCATCGCAGGTGAAGCGGAAGAAAAGAAAGTAAAGGAAGGAATTCAATTCTACTGTCCTTGTCATGGAGGAGAATATAACAAAAATGGAATAAATATTGGAGGACCGCCGCCAAGGCCATTGGATATTTTTGAAGGGTTTGTTAAGGATAACGACGTTTATATTCCTGTGTTAAGTCCGGCCAAAAGGACTTGAGATGTTTCCATAGCACATCAAGTTACAGAACTGTAGCCAAGGCGATTAAGGAATGGCGGAAATGACTTCGAAAACCTTACACTAAAAACCTGCTGACTATTTGGCGGCTTGCTTAGTTTTTCACATCCCCTATAAAAGGAAGAGGTTAGCTACAACATTTCTGCAGAAGTTGCCGTAAAATGGGCACATACCAAAAAGCAGATTACTCATCAGAAAGGATGGCTTCTGTTGGATCAAAATCTAAATGAAAAAAAAAAAGGTACAACCGAGTCTCGAAAGTTTATGACAGCATGGACAAAATGATCAGGGAAGACTGGAGGCGTGACTTGTTAAACCTTGCTTCCGGAAAAGTACTTGAAGCGGGGGTTGGGACAGGAGCGAACCTCGCTTCCTACCCAGACAGCATTCAGTCCTTGACTGGAGTGGATTTCAGCAGCGAAATGCTGAAGTATGCTAAACAAAAGGCATCCCGGCTCGCTCCTTATAACATCGAACTCATTGAGGCGGATATTCAGGAACTTCCCTTTCCAGACCACACCTTCGACACGATTGTCTCTACCTGTGTTTTTTGTTCCGTTCCCGACCCGGTACAGGGGTTGAAGGAGTTAAGAAGGGTTTGCAAACCGGATGGACAGATATTGATGCTCGAGCATATGAGAAGCGAAAACCCGATGGCGGGGGTGGTTATGGATGTGCTTAACCCCATAACAGTAAGGATGTGGGGTGCAAACATCAACCGTGAAACGATGGAAAATATTAAAGCAGCCGGATTATCCGTTGTAGGCGAAAAACGTCTGATGAGTTCAATCATGAGAAGACTGGTGTTATCTCCAGATAAATAGGCGAAAAACGGTTCAGGATATGAACCGCTTTTGTGGTGATTTAGTTTGTTTTTTGTGCTTTCATAAGTATAAGCTTCGTATTCGGACAAGACCGAGTTTTCAATAAAAGTACACTCTTAAATCTCAACCTTTACTCTTACTAATGATTGCCTGGAAAACAACTAATATTGCTTCTCCGTGTCACATATAGATAGAAGAGAAACCATGACAGGGGAGGACAGGCCAATGCAGATGTGGGAGAACTTGCTGGAAATGCCTGATGTCAAAAAGGCTGAATATAAGGAAGTATCTGGCGGCCGATATTTTAAGCTAAGGGCAGAGCCGATAAAAAGGGAGATTGTTTCAGGCATTGTCATTGATGGTGTTGGATACAACAATTCAACCTCGGCCCCTCTTTTAGTAGTTGTGGAGGGAGAAAACAGTCTATATTGAAGTTGAAAACAGACTCGAAGAAAAAACAGCGCTCCATGTACATGGACTATCAAAGCCTAATGTTCAAGATGGAATGCCGGAAATTGAACCAACTCCCTTTATCCATCCTGGAAAGTCACACCTGTATCAATTTGTAGCATGGCAAAGTGGTTCCTTTTTTTATCACTCCTCCAATCCGTTGCAAGAAAGCAATGGTTTAATGGGTGTATTGATCGTATTGCCAAGACAGGAGATAAAAATCCCTAACCGGGACTATGTATTGTTAATACAGCAATGGGAAATTGACCAGCCAGCGCTGAGTTCTTTGGAGTCAGAGGTGTTCAAGCCAAAGAACTTGAATCGTAACCCTAATTTTTTCACTATTAATGGAAAAAGCTTTCCGGACACAACACCACTCGATGTCCGCTACGGTGAGAAAGTAAGGGTACGGTTCATCAATAATGCCAACATGTCCCATACAATGCATATTCATGGGCATGATTTTAAAATAATCGAAGAAGATGCGTTTAAAAGAAAAGGGAAATATCTTGATACAATTAATCTGCCTTCAGGAAAAAGGTTTGATGTTGATTTAGTTGCTAGTAATCCAGGTATATGGCCGGTAAACGGAACGAAGCCATTCCACAAAACGAACAATGGAGTATCTCCTGGAGGGATGATCACAAGGTTACGCTATATTTAACGGTTCATTACTTAGTAGATTTCTTGAAAAAGAAATAAAGAATCCGCTTGGTGTTATTCCAGAGCGGATTTTTATGTGAAAATTTTCCTCTCCATGAAATCTCCATATTTATCAAGTACTCTTAAAGTGGAAGCTTCCATATCAGGAATGCAGTTTACTTACGCTAATCAATATAGTGTATGATAGATTAAAAAGACCGGAAAAATAGCAGTGATATAGAATAAATACCAGGGAGCATCCGATGAAATGGTATAGCAGATTCAATAGTGTATCTTTTAAAATTGGGATGATTTTCAGCGTCGTCTTCATTGCCTTGCTGCTGATCTTTGGATTGACGATGTACGGAATGTTTACAAATATTTTCGTCGATTATATTGAGCAGGAGCTGGTTGCGAGGGGAAACAATCACGCTAGTATTCTGAAAAAGAATTTTAAACAGTCAACGATTGACCATGTCGTTATGATGGAACAGGAAGTGCCAACAGAGGTTTTGATTTCCGATCCTGCTGGAAAAATAATCGCATCGTCTGCTGTTCCAGACAATGAAATGCTGGAGCATATAAATGCAGCTTCAAAGATTAAGGAAGGGAAAATTGCGGTAGGTGATTGGCGACAGCATAAATATGTTATATCTGTATCTCCCATAGGAAATGGTGAAGGCTACATTTATATGTATTACCCTTCATCCATTCTAAGAGACATTGTGTTCACCATGAATGTGCTCATCATTTCTGCAAGCATTGGCATCTTCCTTCTGGCATTTGGTTTGATTGGCTTCCTGTCGAGAAGGCTGACAAAACCTCTTTTGCAAATGGAGGAAGCCACAATGAACATGTCACAGGGGAAATACAGGCAGGAAATTTTTTATAAAGGCGATGATGAGATTGCGAAGTTAGGGAGCTCCATTCAGGCGCTCGGGGAGCAGCTTCAGTATTTTGAAGACAGCAGGAATCAGTTCCTTTCTGCGGTATCGCATGAAATCCGTACTCCACTCACTTATATCAGGGGCTACAGTGATGTATTGATGAAAGGCATGGCGAAAGATCCAGAGGAGAACCTCAAATATTTAGACATCATCAATAAGGAAGCTCAGCGTATTTCTTTTATGATCAATGATTTGTTTGAAATGAGCAAGCTGCAGGTAGGACAATTCGAATTGAATAAAGAACAGGCAGACATAAACAGAATCATTGAAAGAGTGGCTTCAAGCCTTAGACCGGCAGCAGAGAAAAAAGGGCTTGAAATTACAACGAATCTGGAAAGTGACCTTCCGTACTTAAATATGGATATTCACAGAATGGAGCAGGTTTTCTATAATCTGATTGAAAATGGAATCAAGTATTCAACCGAAGGCAGGGTATCAATTCGTTCTTTCCTAAAGAAAAGTCTTGTCATCATTGAGATAAGCGATACAGGCATAGGCATACCCCAACAAGAAATTCCACTTGTTTGGGAGAGGTTTTACAGGGTCGACCAATCAAGAGCAAGGAAAACGGGAGGAACGGGTCTCGGACTTTATGTGGTAAAGCAAATCATCGAGGCTCACGATGGTGATATCCAAGTCGAAAGCATGGAAAACCAAGGATCGGTTTTCACTATATACTTAAAAAACCAATAGGAGACAGTGATGAAAAAAATATTGGTAGTAGACGATGAATTTGAAATGAGACAGCTGATCGGGCTATATCTGCGGCAGGAAAGTTATCAAGTCGAAAATGCCGAAAATGGTCAGGAGGCTTTCGAAAAAGTAAAAAGGAATGATTTTGACCTAATCATCCTTGATATCATGATGCCTTTGGTGGATGGCTGGCAAACGATCCAACATGTCAGGAAGGTATCCGATGTTCCGGTCATCATGCTTACGGCTAAAAGCTCAGTCAAAGACAAGGTGGCCGGGTTGTCCAGTGGGGCAGACGATTATCTGGTGAAGCCTTTTGAGGCAGAGGAGCTGCTTGCGAGGGTCAAGGCTCTGCTAAGAAGATCCAAGAGTAAAGGAGCAGAGGATGAGATCCTGAAGTATCAAGGAATTATTATCAATCTTACTGCCAGGGAAGCCGTTTATAAGGATGTAATGTTATCCCTGACACACACTGAGTTCGATCTTCTGCATGCATTGATTGAAAATCGCGGCACGGTCCTGACGAGGGAGCAGCTTGTTGATAAGATTTGGGGCATCGAGTTTACGGGAGATGACCGGACTGTCGATTCCCATATCAAGAACCTCCGTGAGAAGCTGAAAACTGCCGGAATCGGCAAGAACATCGTCAAGACAGTCTGGGGATTGGGATATAAAGTAGAATAAAGGTGATCATATGAAACGTTTATTGCCGGCTATAATATTGTCATTCTTCATACTGATGGGAATTTTTCTCCTTGTATTTGTCGTTCGGATGGTCTGGTTTCCTCCAGGACATATGGGCATGATGATGGGACGGGGAATGATGTATAATCATATGGTTTTTTGGTTCAGTCAGCTGATCTGGGTGGTTTTTATCATTGCGGGTATTCTCTTGGTCGTTTGGATTATTCTCAATAGAAAGCAGAAATAAATGACAGCTGTAAGAAAGCATTAAAAAAGCCTCATGGAGGCTTTTTTTGATGCTATTCTTCATCTTCAAGGTCATCTATTAATTTCTTCATTTCAGAAATCTCTTTCTTTTGGGCTTTAATAATGCTGTCTGCTAAACTCCGGACTCTTGGGTCTGTTATCTGAGCCCGCTCACTTGTTAAAATGGCGATGGAATGGTGGGGAATCATGGCTTCCATATAGTCTACATCATCAACCAAGACCTGGCTTCGCAATAAATAGAGTGAAACGAAGAAAACGACAAGGCTTCCAACAGCAATTCCTATGTTTAATTTGCGGTTTTTTAACATATTGCGCATAAAAGCCAACATAATCACAGCCATTGTGGCCCCCATTAAAAGGGCCATATAAGCCCTGGTTTCACTGAAAAAAACATGATCCAGCTTAAATGTGCTGAGATATTTAAAGATAAACATAACAATTGTAGAGACAATAACCATTCCGGCAAATTTCATATACGGTTTCATTAAAAAATCACCTCTAAAAATATTTTTTTGATGTATCTCCTTACTTTAATCAGTTACTGAAGTAAGTGATTAATAACTATTTGCACAAGCTGGCAAATCTTCCTTTGTTGTCTGTGGATCACATTCCGCTCTTGGTTCAGGTGCTTTTTCGATTTCCATCCATTTGTCCCTTCTGAACTGAATCAACAGAACGATGGCTCTCAAACCAATGTCAATGCCAATGGCAATCCAAACACCTGCCAAACCCCAGTCGAGCATGATAGCGAGGACATACACAAGAACGGTCCGGACTGCCCACATCCCAACAGCGGTCAAATACATAGGAAACTTTGTATTGTTTGCTCCCTGGAATGCCCCGGTCATGACAAGAAGGATTGCCAGCAGCGGCTGGAATACTCCCGAAATTTTCAATGCTGTACCGATATCTCCGATAACAGCCTGGTCTTCAGTGAAAAAACTGCCTGTCCATTCTCCAAGGAAAAATAAAAGAATTCCAAGAACCGTCATAGATATGAAAGCGAAATAAGTGGATAGTTTTGCATATGTCTTTGCTTCTTCGTAGCTTCCGGCTCCAACCTGCTGACCAACGAGAATAGTCGCAGCAGTAGCGAATCCATAGCCGATCATATAAGAAAAAACTTCAACATTGCCTGCTATTTGATGGGCAGCGAATGAATTAGTTCCCAAAGCCACAACAAATCCGAAATAAACGATTTGACCCGCACGCATCAATAATCTTTCACCAGCTGCAGGAGCACCGAGTGTCGAGAGTTCTTTCAGATGGGTTAAATCGGGTTTCCAGTAATCCCTGCGGAAGTTGAGAACTTTTTCCCGGTTTATATAGTAAACAAGGAACAGGCTTCCAACCATTCTGGAAAAGACTGTTGCGATTGCGGCACCGATAATGCCCATTTCTGGAATGAACAAAAACCCGAATATCAATAGATAGTCAAGAATTCCGTTTACGATGTTGATTACGACACTGACAATCATCGGGGACCTGGTATTGCCGGCTCCTCTTAAGATCGCACTCATGACAAACATGAGCGACATAAATACGGACGGAATTCCAACAATTCGAAAATACAACGCGCCGAGCTCTAATACTTCTTCTTCAATCCCCATTAATCTTAGTAAAGGTTCAGCAAAAAAGAGTGTTATGATTCCTGTGAGCAAACCAAAAGCAATCGAAAGGACGATGGACTGTTGAGAGATATGACGTGCTTTTTCTGGAAAGCCAGCTCCCATGAAATTTGCAATCCTTACATTTGCCGCAATTCCAATTGCCATGAATAAGGCAAAATAAATTGCAAGTAGGGCGTTTGTTACTCCTACTGCTGATACTGCAGCCAGGCTAATTTGTGAAACAAAATAAGTATCGACAAACCCGAGTATAGTTTGAAAGAAATTTTCAATCACGGCAGGAATGGCAAGGATGATGATCAGCTTTAACCTTGCTTTGTTCGTATCTGCTGCCATTATTTTGCTTGTTTCAATTCGTTGTTTCAAGACCACACCTCCTATCTTTTGGTTGGATTAGCTTTATTGAATAATAGCACACGGAGAGTGTGCTATTATCAGGCTATTCAGATGGAACTTCGACTACAAATGGGACTGTATGCATTTCCTCTTTGTGCTTGAACTGTCCCCAAATTTTATAAATACCTGGCTCTGGGAATGTTGTCATATAAGTAACCGTAGGTCCAGTAGTCTTTTCATCAGTTGGATGGACATGAAGGAACTTCTCCAGGTCACTGCTGACAATCACGACATGACCAGCTGATCCAAGGTAAGGTTCCAGTTCTTTTACAGGAACTTGAGGTTCAGCATCTGTTATCGTAAACGCCATGGTAAGATGCTGATTCGCTGCCAAGCGGTCGAAGGATAGTTTGAAATCTAGGCCATTTACCGTTTTCTTTAAAACTTCGTCAGGTGTGACAGTTTGTGTATTCTCTGCCCCTTCTGCGTTATGCTCGAAAGTCGCTAACTGCTGGGTGCCGCCTTCGGGCATAAAATCTGCGAAGAGTTTATAGGAACCAGCACTTGGAAACTTTGTCTTAACTGTAAACTCTCCATCACCAATATACTCAGGATGGAGGTGCAGAAAGGTGGAAAGGTCCTTGCTGATTGCCAATAAGTGCATTTGTTTTTCATGGACAACAGAAAAAGCTGTGGCCGGAATTCCGTGACTGTCTTTAAGGGAAAGTTTAATTTCAGTCTCCTGTCTAGGCTGAATATCCTTCGGATTCAGCTCCCAGCCTACTCTCAGTGCTTCGGCAGGGGTGGTTTGTTGATGGTTGGCATGGTTTGCACCATGGTCCATTTGATTATGCCCATGGTGTCCGTGATCTTGTTCCATCTTTATATCACCTCTTTTTATTTTTCTATAATGTTCATTAACTATTCTTTTAAGATGTGTTCAAAATGCTTCAAGATCTTCTGCTGCTCTTCCTCAGTACCAAGAGGAGTGATTTCTGCTCCCATTTCTTTTAGTATTTCCGTAACATCCTTAACAATCTCAATCTCTTGAAGAGCAAATTGAACATGTGCATGCTTGACCTTAGGGTCCTTCATCTTAAGTGCAGAAACCAGGTTATCTAAAGCCATGGACTCAGCCGCCTTTTTTGTCTCCAGAGCAATATGCTTGTCCAACTGGCTCCCATTCTTTACTTTTCCTACAGATTGGTTTCCAGATGGAAGCTCGTCCAATGTTGGAACCTCTTCAAAATCACTTTTGGCTGGATCCAGCATGCCCATCATCAATCTCACATGACTCCTTAACACATCGAGCTTTTTATTCAGGATATATTTTAATTCGACGCTCTCGACCTTTTTTTCATGCATTTTTATTTTTGCAATCAAGCCGTCGTGGGCTGATAGATGTTCGGCAATTAGCCCCATATCAGTTGCAGGCAATAACATATTGATTCCTCCTGTTCTATTTTTGGGTTCACTACTTTCTACCACTTCTTTAATCAAATAAACTGCATAAAAAATGCACAAATTCCTTCTGCCATAAGAAGTTGGGAGCCAGCTAACAAGCGGCTCCCCGACCTAAAAAGTCTATTCATTTTGCACATGTTTATAGTGCTGCAAAGTCATGAACTGCATTTCTTTACTGACAGTTGGAATGAATTCTCCATGAGTATGCTTTATTAAATGATCATAAATCATCTGCATGCTTACATCTTGATAGGCCATTTGAAGATGTATATTTTTGACGTTGGGATCCTTCATCATCAAAGCCGAATTGAAGTTATCGCTCCCCATCAGCTTGGCTGTGGACCTTGCTTCAAGGGCAATATCTTGTTCGATTTCACTGAGCTTTCCAGCATCCATACTAAAATCAAAACGTTGCAATTCAGGCAAATGTACTTGATGTGTTCGATCAGGGTCAATTAGCGCCAGCATGGTCCTGACATGATTTCTTAACATATTAATATTCAATTCTAAAATATTTTTTAAAACAGGATTTTGGACTGAGGAATAGTACATTTTCAGCTTATTGTTGACTCCTTCATGGGTACTTAAATGTTCAGCCATAATCCCTAAGTCGACGGCAGGCAAATTCATTTGTCTATCACCCTCCTCTTTTGTTAGTATATTCATCCTGCAGGAGGAAGGTACTTTGTCTGAAAATCTAAATATATGTAGGTCAGTACAGGTAAAACCTCTTTAAAATTATTACTTAAATAGGCACGGGACATACATGTTTTCTCCCGATATCTCCAGTCTGAATGGGCAAGTATAAAAAAAACACCATGTAAATCCAAGAATACATCTTGCCTTACTGGTGTAATTTCTTTCACTATTTTCAGCTAATCTACAGGGTATCAAACTTACGCCGCAAATGCCCTGCAAGCCTGGGCGCAATGCTGGCAAACCTGGGCACAATTCTGTGACATCTGGTCAGGGTATTTGGAGCATTCCATTGCGCACTGTTCACAGATATAGGCGCAAATATTTGCCAATGTTTTAGAAAAAAAGCTGTTTCGTGCAAGGTATTTTGCCATTAATGTGCACATATCGGCACAGTCCCTTAACAATAGAATCTGAACATCTCTTCTATCATCATTTTGTAAACCGATCAAGTGGGTGACCATATCTTCGCATGTTGCTTCACAGTGCTGAATAGTATGCAGCAATGAAGACCCTTTCGCCATTTGACCTCCCATATCACCCGAATATTGCCCATACTGTCTGAATGGTTGTGCTGGATAAAAAACACATACCTCCTTTATTTTATCTGACGTTTCATTAATATGGGGAAAGCTGGGCTTCTGTGCATGTTTTTAATTCTCATATAATGGATTTCAAGTACTCAACAACACAGAAGGAAATGAAAGAGGAGGCATACCGAATCTAGGCTATTGCTTGGACTGGTTATCAAGGAAAGGTTAAAAATATTTTGCTGCCTGTACACAAAAAAGCTCGGAATACTCCGAGCTTTTTCTCTATTAATTCTTGTGCTATATCAAGAACTTATTTGATTACTTTACAATGTTCTCAACTTTAGAAACAACATCGTTTACAGAACGAGCTGTGGCATCCACAACTGGTACATTATTTAACTGGTTATCAGCTAAATCTTCTGTCCCTCTTGCTACGCAGCAGTCGCAGGAAGGTAAGTCTTCTTCATTTCTAAACATTTCTACATTATGCCCTTTTTCCTCTAAGGCTTGTTTAATATCAGTAAGTGGCTCTTCAACAGCAATTTTAGCCATTTCAATCCCTCCTCATTTTTTGGGTGTATATTTTGTTTAACCGAATTTTATCAATGTAAACATTACTTTCTATTTTGGAAATGAATTCATTTGCAAGCGGGGAGGATGGGCATGGAATTTAAAACTATAAATTATATATAGATGAAAAATAAAAGTAATCAGAAATGCACAATTTCTGCAACTTAATCGGGTACCTTAATTATTACAAAGAATTGAGCATTCAGGAGGAATCGTCATGAAAACTAAGAAACTAGCGCTGTTTGTTCTATCAGTCATTACCGCACTTGTTTTAGCTGCTTGTTCAGATACTGGCAGTGAAAACGAAAATGAAAGTGCGGATCATGAGAACTCTAGCCACGAGAACAGCCAGAAGGATAGCCAGGAGAATACCGAAAACAACGAAGGGGACCATGGGGGGATGAACCACTCAGATTCTGGTGAGGTTCCAGAGGGATTGAAAGAAGCAGAAAATCCTGCCTTTGAAGTAGGAAGGGAGGTAATGGTGAATTCCGACCATATGCAAGGGATGAATGGAGCAATCGGAACTGTTGTCGGAGCATACGACACGACGGTTTATGCTGTTTCCTATACCCCAACAACAGGAGGCGAGAAAGTATCGAACCACAAATGGGTAATCCATGAAGAGCTGGAAAATGCGGGAGATCAACCTTATAAACCTGGTGATGAAGTTGTTTTGACGGCAGAGCATATGGAAGGAATGAACGAGGCAACAGCGACAATCGATACTGCTGAGCGATCTACCGTATATATGATTGATTTCACTCCAACAAGCGGAGGAGAAGTTGTGAAAAATCATAAATGGGTGACAGAAGAGGAACTTTCAGCTGCAGAATGACGTTTTTTAAAAGATAAAAAGTTGTAAAACACACATCATGACAAAAGGGATGTGTGCTTTCTTGCAATAATTAATAAAACCTGGGTGATGATTGCAAGGATAGGCAATTCCAATAATGGACCGATCACCAATGTTAAAGCGATTAAAGGCTGGTCCGGAAATGCGGTCATTGCAATGGCTAAAGCAATGGGTGAATTCCTTGCTAAAGTAGTTAAGCTTAGGCTTGTTCTGTCGGAGTTCGGGAACTTCATAAGCTGGCCTACCCTTTGACCAACAAAGAAATTGATGAGGAAAAATAATAGAATGGGGATGGTAATTTTCCACATTAAATCTAAGTTATCAAGCAGTAATTGACCTTGAGAAGCAAACATCGCCACAATTGCAAGGCTTAAAAAAATGATCGGTAGCACGCTGAACCTTGATATTAGAATTTCTCTTAACTCTTGTTTATTTCTCAAGACCATTTTCGTAAGATAAGCTAAAGCTAATGGAATGAACAAAACGATTAAGATACTTTCCACTAGAAATGTGAACTCAATAACCTCTGTTGTCCCGCCAAAAATGAGAAGATAAAATGGCAGCAAAATGACTTGCAAGATTAAATTTAAAGGCAAAATTGCAGCTGATAATGCTACATTCCCCTTGGCTATCCCTGTAAAGATTAAGTACCAGTCAGTGCATGGGGTAACCATCAGCATGATAAAGCCAATATACAAAGCGGGGTTATCACCTAAAAATACCATTGCCAGCAGCCATGCCAGGATTGGTGTCCAGACAAAGTTGATCGTGATTGAAGTGTAGGTAAACTTAATATTTTTAAAAGCATTTTTGATATCCTCAAATGGGATTTGTAAGAACGTAATATAAAGCATCGCTACCAATAAAGGAACAATAAAGCCTTCCGCATTAGATCTTATTGGTCCCACTTGTCCTATCCCAATGCCAATCATTACTGCTAAAAATATAATCAGAGTATATAGTTTTTCAAATAAACTCATTGTATATCACAACCAAAACTAAATTAATTGAAAGCTCACATCATTTTACCATAGTGTGTATGTACCGTAAGTTTGGCTTATTCAAGTACCACTTTAAATGCTTATTGGAAGAGGTTCACGAACGTTCAGAACTCCATTTGTATCCGACACCCCAAACCGTTAGCAAATGCTGATCGACGGGAAATCCTGCCTGCCGCAATTTGTCCCTTAAATTTCTGATATGCGAATCGATTGTACGGTTTTCCGTTTCTGTTTTAAAGCTCCATAATGAAGTAAGGAGATAATCCCTCGAGAACACCCTGTTAGGAGTTTTTATAAAGGTGCTCAAAAGAGAGAATTCTTTTGGCGTCAATATAATTGGATTGCCTTTGTATAATGCTTCCATAGCTGATTCATTTATTGATAATCCATAAAAAGTAAGGGTATCCTTTTCTGACTTTGAATCTAACCGTCGGATCACCGCATTGATCCTTGCCAGCAAGACTTCCTCGTTAAATGGCTTGGTTACATAATCGTCCGCGCCTTTTTTAAGCCCCTTTACTATATCTTCGTCCGCACTTCGGGCAGTCAACATGATAACTGGTACACTGGAGAGTTGCCGGATTTTTTCACAAGTTTCCAAGCCATCCATATCTGGCATCATGACATCGAGGAGGACCAGATCCACTTGTTCCTTCTCGAGAAAGGAAAGGGCATCATTGCCTGAATTCTTTTTGATACAAACATATCCATGTGGTGCGATATATAATTCCAACAAATCAAGCATTCTCTGCTCATCATCGACTAACAACACTTTTTTCATTTTCAGCTCTCCTTAAGTACAATCGTAAATGTTGTCCCCTCTCCAAGTCTGCTTTCAACGGAAATGGATCCACCATGGACTTCGACAAGCTGTTTCGCAATCGCAAGCCCCAAACCAAATCCGCCGGTCATCCTGGCGCGGGATTTTTCAACACGGTATAACCGCTCAAACACATAGGGAAGGTCTTCGTCGGGAATCCCGATTCCCTGATCCGTTATGGAAATGACAACATTCCAATCCTTTTTAAATGCCCGGATCGTGGTTGCAGTACCTTCATTCGAATATTTTAAAGCATTGTCTAAAATATTGGAAAGCACCTGTCCAAACCGTGAGGGATCGATATCGACATATACATCATGATCGCTATCGAGATGTAACTGTATGTTTTTATTTAAAAACGCGGGTAAAACTCTTTCGTATATAGAATGAAGGAAAGGAAAGAGCCGGACACGTTCTTTGGTGATGAGAAATTCATTTTGATCCATTCTGGCAAGGTAGAAGAGCTCTTCCAATAAGCGGTTGATCCGCTCTGATTCCTCACCAATGATTTGCAAATAGTGAGTTCGCTCCTGTGGGCTTAAATTGGTTCGCCGGGCTATATCGGCATAGCCCTTTATATAAGTCAATGGAGTCCGGAGTTCATGGGATATGCTCGCCAAAAAATCATTTCGTTCCTGTTTAATATGATTCAAGTCGTTTGCCAATGTCTGAATAGATTGGGCAAGCTCACCCAATTCATCATGGGATTGAACAGGCACAGAAACGGAAAAATCTCCTTTACTCAATTTTCGCGTTGCTTCCTTCATCAAAATAAGCGGTCTTGTAAGTGCCTTTGTTAAAAGGAA
The DNA here is from genome assembly GCF_000934845.1 of Mesobacillus subterraneus. Taxonomy (GTDB): domain Bacteria; phylum Bacillota; class Bacilli; order Bacillales; family Cytobacillaceae; genus Mesobacillus; species Mesobacillus stamsii. Next base: position 33,957 of record NZ_JXIQ01000013.1, on the reverse strand, counting down.
AATAGTAATAAACATAAAGAATATGATCAAGATCGATGCCAGCATAAAATGCCTGTTTAACTGGGAGACGAATGCTTTAACATTTTCTGTATCCCGAAACATATAAACATATCCATTATCTGTTACCGTTTCGTACGGAGTAACGGTGGCTATGTACTCTTCCTCATTCCATTCCGATTGAAGAATAACACCCTGCCGTGGAAGCTGTGAAAGGGAATGGTCAAGGACTTGTTCCATCCCGCCATTTATCTCCTTGGATGTTAATAAAACTTCTCCAGCGGAATTGGTCACCACCACATCCGTGTCAGTTTGCGATTCCATTAACCCAATATGCTGAAGGGTTGAATCATCAAAAGCCATTTCCAGTACGTCGCGATGACTGTTCCCGCGTGCTTTTAAAGAATCTAATTCCTGGTCGATTCGCGAGTGGACAACATTGTTATGTAAAAAAATCATCGAAACTGTCTCAATCAGTAAAATGCAGATGAAAATCCACAAACCTAACTTTAAAGATAATTTCAACATAGTCACCTTCTTGATTGTGATAAATGTAACCGAAATTTGTGGAGAAAATATGCAGTTCTTTAAAAACGCAATTTATTAGAAGTATATTAATCATACACCACCATAACCCGCACGACTAAGGTTTCGGAAAGACAAAGATGAGAATTATGTTTTCTATTTTTGTGATAGTTATCTTCCAAAATATGAGACAAACCGACGAATAGTTTTAAACATCAAAATACAGGATAAAGGATAAGAAAACTTAATTTAGTCGTTAAGGGGAGGTGTACCAATGGGGCAAGGGCATAGCCATGAATCCAGCAATAATAAAAAGTTACTCCTGATCAGCTTTATTTTGATTTTTGGTTTTATGATAGTAGAACTAATTGGCGGGATTTGGACTAATAGTCTTGCGCTTATTAGTGATGCTGGGCATATGTTAAGTGATGCGGTTTCGCTGGGGTTAAGTTTGCTTGCGATTAAAATCGGTGAGAAGGCAGCCACAGCTGCCAAGACCTACGGCTATAAAAGGATAGAAATATTGGTGGCCTTTTTAAATGGGATCACTTTACTTGGAATATCCATTTATGTGTTTTGGGAAGCCTTCAACCGGTTTTCTGAACCACCAGAAGTGAACACCGGAATGCTATATATTGCTGTAGCTGGATTGATTGTCAATATAGTTGCGGCATGGATTCTCCAAAAGGGAAACACGAAAGAAAACCTCAATCTCCGGAGCGCGTTTTTACATGTTCTTGGCGATATGCTAGGTTCTGTGGGAGCCATAGTGGCTGGATTGCTGATTTTGTTCTTTAATTGGAATCTTGCAGATCCAATTGCGAGTATTGTCGTCTCAATCCTGGTGCTAGTCAGTGGCTGGAGAGTGACGAAAGAGTCGGTCCATATTCTCCTTGAAGGAGCACCCACACATATTAATATTGATGAGGTGAAGAAGGCACTTGAAGAACTGAAAGGTGTGGAAGAAGTCCATGATCTTCATATCTGGTCGATCACTTCCGATCAGCCTTCATTAAGCGGCCATCTCGTTGTCGAGCCAAAATTTGATAACGATGACTTGCTGAACAAGGCGACCAGCCTCTTAAAAGAGAGATTTAAAGTAAAGCATTCAACTCTTCAGCTTGAAGGAGAAAGTTTTGCCCATAAAGAGAAAGAAGAATATACCCATTAAGGACCAGTGAAAATGACTGGTCTTTTTGGTTTAAAAAGGGGGGAGTGTTTCCAGGGGGTGGATACAAAAGTCTCACTCTGGATTTGATATGTATTTTTCTAAAACTAAATGGGAATGACTGCTGAGGAATGAAGGAGGCAGCCATGAGAGAAGGAATGATATCATCTGAGCATATTGTTATGATCATTACGGCTATTTGCGTTGGAACATTGGCACGGATTCTGACTGTGAAGGAAGATTTCAGGCAATATCCCAGCTATCCGAATGGCTATATGATTCATCTGGTTACCGGGTTTGTCGCTGCTGCCCTTGGTGCAGTAGCCATTCCGGCGTTAATGACTAAAAACTTTGTCGCAGTGACTTTTTTGACGCTTGCCATCCAACAGTTCCGGGATGTAAGAAAGTCGGAAAGGGAAAGTTTGAAAGATGTGGAAAACACTGAATATGCTTTTCGTGGAGACGCGTATATCGACGGAATCGCAAAGACATTCGAAGCAAGGAATTATTTTTCATTGATTGTTTCTTTTTTGACTGCCCTCACGATTCAAATTGTGGATAGTGAGTCGAAATTAATCAATATCATTTCCGGGACAATTGCGGGTGCAGTAGGGTTTTACATATTAAAAAGGTTTTCTAAAGGAAAAACAATCGGAGATATCGCTGAAGTAGAAGAAGGAAAGATTGAAGTGAAGGGATCGGAATTGTTTGTAGATGGAATGTATGTGACGAACCAGTTAGGAACGGAAAATGCTGCCACATTGTTTAAAAATGAAGGAATGGCTGTAGTGATTTACCCTCACGAGGAACATTTCCGTATTGCTTTGGACAACTTCGGACAAAGGCAGGCTGCACTTTTTGAAGCAACGAGGGCCCTGGGGGTTAAACGGTATCATTTTACAAGGAAGGATTATGAAAAAGGGAGGATTGTGGTGACACTCGTTCCAATCATTAAAGACAAGGATAAGCTCATTGAAGCCGTTAAAAAGACCCCTTTGCTTGAAAGTACGAAAAAGAGCCATGCGGTCATGAAAACAAATCTTGTCGGAAAGGAATAAACAATGGGAAGAGAATCTTCAGAGAGACCAGGTTATGAGATTCTGGCATTTGTCACTTTAAACAAGGAAAGGATACTGGGAGGCAGTCAGCTTACCCTGTTAGCTGAGAATGAAGAACAGCAGAGGTTAATGGTTCGGGACGTGGCCAAAGCAATGAAAGCTGATGTAGTCCAAATGAAAAGTGGAGATTATTTAGTTATAAGAGTTTAAGTTTTTAAATTGAATTTCCTTCTATAAAAGCTGCCGAAGAGGTTTTCTAAGGGGTACAAACTTTTTCTGGGATAAAGTGAATGATATAATGATAGGAAAAGGATTGTTAGGAGAGTAAAATGGCTGATCAAGACAAAATTCGGGACCAGGAACAAGACCAAGATCAAGATGTTTTAGATGAAGAGACCCTTTTTATTGTTTCCCAAACCTTCAAGGCTTTATCGGATCCGACAAGAATCAAAATACTCTATTTGCTGTCGAAAAATGAACATTCGGTCAACCAAATAGCAGAGTCGGTTGGCATGCTTCAAACCACGATTTCTCACCAGTTGAGATTTTTGAAAAATTTAAGGCTGGTAAAGTTCCGTAGAGAAGGAACGACTATTTATTATTCATGTGACGATCAGCATGTTATGGACTTGTTAAAAGAAACAATCGATCATGCCCGTCATCACTAAAATTATATCTGGATAATGGCAATTTTCTAAAAGGAAGATTGTCATTTTTTTATTAACAAGAAAGTAAGTGGGGCATAAATAAACATAAAAAAGTTTGAACATTTAAAGATAATCCTTTATATTTGTATATGAGTATGTATACATGTTTTTAGGAGGGGTCAATATGGGAAACGGACACTCACACGGCCATGGCCACAGTCATGGCCATTCGAGCAATAAAAAGGCGTTAATGTTGTCTTTTATCCTTATATCATCATACATGGTGGTTGAGGTTATTGGGGGGATTCTTACAAACAGCCTTGCGCTTCTTTCAGATGCAGGGCATATGCTTAGTGATGCCGCCGCGCTGGGATTAAGTCTGTTTGCCTTAAAACTCGGAGAACGGAAAGCAAGTGAAACCAAATCTTTTGGGTATCGAAGGTTTGAGATTATCGCAGCAGCATTAAACGGTTTGACATTGATCATTATATCTGTGTACATCTTTTATGAAGCTTATAATCGCTTTCTTAACCCTCCAGAGGTCCAGAGCCTTGGAATGTTCACTGTTGCATTTATTGGTTTGCTGGTAAACATTGTGGCGGCCTGGATTCTTATGAGAGGAGACAAAGATGAAAACCTTAATGTAAGAAGTGCATTCCTCCACGTTATTGGTGATATGCTTGGGTCTGTAGGGGCAATCGTTGCGGCGATTTTAATTTATTTCTTTGGCTGGGGTGTTGCAGATCCGATTGCCAGCGTTATTGTATGTATATTAATTTTAATTAGCGGCTGGAGAGTTACGAAAGATTCTTTCCACGTTCTGATGGAAGGAACACCAATCCGCATTAGTACCAATGAATTAAAAACTGCTTTGTTGAATGTACCAAATGTAAAAGGCATACATGACCTTCATGTATGGTCAGTTACATCAGATGAGCATATGCTCAGTTGTCACATCTCCATCTCAGGAGAGGGGAGTCATGATGAAGTTTTAAAACAATCCCAGTCCATTCTCCATGAAGAATTTGGAATTGACCATGCTACAATCCAGGTTGAAAAAGAAGAACACGGATGTCCTAATCCCCATGGCGGCTGTAATTAAATGAACAGTGGCAAAGAAAGCCTTCCTTCCTGATTTGATTTCAGGAAGGAAGGCTTTTTTATGGCTGCAACTATGAAAGATTAATAGCGGATTCCAGCAATATAAGCTCTTTTGTGTTAGAGGGGGCCAGTCCGTAAATACCCGTTATCTTGTTGCGATTTTTCATTACGATCATAAGAGTCAATGAAAGACCCCGCAGTAAAAAAAAATAAAACTTTACCTAAATATACATAAAAGATTAATACCACTTCTATTATGAGTATATGCTCATATATATAAACTAAGGTTCTTTACAATCGTTTTACTGCATTCCTTCTACTATCCTAGGAGGGTCCCAACTATACATAACAAGAACATCTAGTGAGTATAAATTGTACAAACCATATGTGATGGACGGAGGCTATTGATGAGGAATGATTTATGGAGGAGTAGCCAATCTATTCTTTATTGTTTTCCTGGGAACGACAATTGGAGGTTACGTTGCAGCCATTCTGACGGGGAAGGTTAAAAGGGGCGGATATATACATGTTTTTTCTGGAGGCCTTCTTTTGGGTCTCATATGCTTCGAATTACTTCCCGAAGCATTCAGTGAGTTAAGTTTTATTGGTGTTGCTGCGGGCATCTTTTTGGGGGTTTATGTAATGATCACCTTAGATATTTTTATTCATAGAAAAGCTCCGGATACTCAAGCAGGCAAGTGGACGATTTTTTTGCCCTTTTTCGCTCTGCTTGTCCACAGCATACCAACAGGATTAGCACTCGGACTAAATCTTCAACAACAATTGCTGAATCCGTCGATATTCCTTGCTGCAGCATTTTTTCATCATATTCCTGAAGGATTCATCTTGATGGGTGTACTTATAAACTCAAGAGGAAAAGCAGTTTTTTTTATTGGCCTCTGTATAGCCTTATCAATCACAGTGGGCTTATCTTCAATAATTGGTGCAAGCTTGCAGCCAACAACAGTCAAGCTGCCAACCATGTTAAACGGAATTGCAATCGGTACACTTAGCTATATTACCTTCTATGAGAGCATTTGGAAAAATTATAAAAAACTGCCGAGATTGAAAGCAGCTTTCGTATTGCTTCTAGGAGCATCGCTGATTTATATATTGCTCGTCCTAATGCCTATGGAACATTGAGAAAATAGATAGAATAAAAAGCAGTTTTCCAATAGCTATTGTGGGAAACTGCTTTCTGGATTATTTGCTGAAAATTTTACGAAGTAATTCCTTTCCCAAAACCTTTTCGCTCGGCTGCCAGGAAGCTAGCGGCTGAAATAGACAGAATTGTAAAAATCATATGGAATGAAGAATAGACAGGAGCGAGTGAACTAGCCTTGGAAACAAACCCGTACACTCCTGCTAATAAGAGAAAGAAAGTCAGACTAACAGACAGCAGCCTGAACGTTTTATTTCTTAAGGACCAGAATAAAATATAAGATGATGCTAAAACTGCCGCTATTCCTAGTAATCCATGGATTGAATATAAGATATATGAAATTCCGCCTTCATCTGTAATAAGCATTTTGCTGATTCGGAAGTGCTTGAAAACAGCCCCAATGATTGTTTCAATAAAAATAAACACTAACAATGCAAAGGAACCTTTTTGGAGCGGTGCACTCTTCTTACCTAAAAGTGGCGGCTCAAGAATGTTATGGGTATAAATAACCGATACCAGCAGAAAAAGACTTACAGTCACATCAAGGGTTGTAAATCCGATCGGAGTTCCCAGTAAAACATTCAGACCCCCAACCAATGATTGGATGAGCAGCAGAACGATTGATAAAATCGGCCAAATCGATTTCGTGTTCGATTTTTTAAGTTTTTTCCATACGAGGATTGCATTAATCAGGATGATAAAACCTAAAGAAGTGGTAAAAAGTCTGTGTGAATATTCAATTAGAATATTAATACTTGAAAAATTTGGAATTAGCTTACTATTGCATTTCGGCCAGTCAGAGCCGCAAGCATCGCCAGAATTTGTTGCAACAACTAAATTTCCAAGGATAAGGGCCAAAATAGTAGCAGCAATCGTGAATTTTTGGAACCTGTTTCGCATTTGTCAATCATCCAATCCTATTGTGTATGTGCATATAATCATATAAAAACATAACATGAATATCAGATTCTCACAATAACTCGAAGACTACTTTGATGGAATTCCCCGTTGACAGGGAGTAAGCGTGATTATAAGATTGATTATATATATGAATACATGACCATGTATAGGGTGAAAAGGTTAACGGAAAAAATTTGCAGTTTGCCATCCTTAAATAATGATATTATGTTTTAGAGTGGACAGATTTTTCTGGTTTACAAAGTTATTCATTTTATAGGCCCCCTGATATCATAATTATATAAATGGTTCTGGTGTTGAGTTTAATAGAAAAAGTAGCTTATTAGTTTTCAATGTTATTGTTGCATTTGCCCTCAATATTTGATGGCTTCAGAATACAATCCGGCTAGGAAAATACAATAGATTTGTATTTTTTTAGTGGAATAGTGGTCAAAAGGAGTTAATATGTACAGCTTTAAGATATACAGTCAATTTGTCAAGCCATACTGGAAACTTGTCGTCATTACAATGCTGATCGGTGTCGTTAAATTCGGAATTCCTTTAACACTGCCTTTAGTGATGAAGTATTCTGTTGACTCAATCCTTCTTGCGGAAATATCTAATTCCCAGAAGCTGTTAAAGCTCGGTTATGTCGTTGCTGCTGCGTTTGTTTTATTCATTATTATTCGCTTCCCAGTTGAATATTTTCGTCAATATTATGCGCAGGAAATTACCAGCAGGATATTATATGATATCCGTGATCGGCTGTATGATCATTTACAAAAGCTCTCACTTAGGTTTTATCAAAACAATAAAACAGGTGAAGTAATCTCCCGAGTCATGAACGATGTGGAACAAACGAAGAATATCGTCGAAACAGGGATGATGAATATATGGCTCGATATCTTTACATTAACGATCGCTCTGGGCTTTATGTTCACTCTCAACACTAAGCTGACCCTTGTGGCAATCGCCATTCTTCCCCTTTATGCCATTTCGGTAAGGATATTATACAAACGTCTAAAACGATTAACAAAGGAACGTTCTCAATCCCTTGCAGATGTTCAGTCATACCTGCATGAACGTGTATCTGGGATGCCGGTAGTCAAAAGCTTTACATTGGAGGAATATGATCAGGGCCAATTTGATCGGAGAAACAGAAAATTCCTAGCAAAAGCACTTGCAGCTACTCGCTGGAATGCACTAACCAACTCCGTTGTCAATACGTTGACGGATATTGCACCCTTGCTCGTAATTGCCTACGGAGGATATAAGGTGATTACCGGAGAGGTTACACTTGGTACATTTGTCGCCTTTTTTGGGTATCTTGACCGGATCTATAGCCCGCTTCGAAGGCTCGTTAATTCCTCCACTCTTTTAACACAGGCATCGGCCTCACTTGAGCGTGTCATGGAATTATGGAATCATCCTTATGATATTACTGACCATCCCTCTGCCAAGATAATATCCAAAGTGGATGGAGAGATTCAATTTCAGGATGTGTGGTTCCGTTATGACCAAGATGCCAATTATATATTAAAAGATATTAATTTAGTGATTCATCCGGGCAGTACCGTTGCTTTGGTCGGGATGAGCGGAGGAGGAAAGTCCTCTCTCATCAGCCTTATTCCCCGCTTCTATAATATAGAAAAAGGCAGAATTTCAATTGACGGGATCAATATCAACGACTTTACCCAGCGAAGCCTCAGGAGCCATATCGGGATGGTGCTCCAAGACAATATTTTGTTTAGCGGAACGATTAGAGAAAATATTTTATTGGGTAATCCTTCTGCGGTCGAGGATGAAGTCGTTTCAGCTGCCAGGGCTGCCAATGCACATGACTTCATTCTTAGCCTGCACAATGGATATGACACGGAAATCGGGGAAAAAGGGGTGAAGTTATCAGGTGGCCAGAAGCAAAGAATTGCCATAGCCAGAGTGTTTCTCAAAAACCCAAAAATATTGATTCTTGATGAAGCGACATCTGCCTTGGATTTGGAATCGGAAGCTTTAATCCAGGATTCTCTCGATCGATTAGCGAAAAATAGAACGACTATTGTAATTGCTCACCGGCTTTCTACCATCACGCATGTGGATAAAATTATTTTCATGAAAGATGGGAAAGTGGCAGAACAAGGAACACATGGAGAGTTAATGGGCAAAAACGGGCTTTATGAACAGCTGTTTAACATCCAAAACTTAAGCAAGGAACAGGGAGTGGCCCATTAATTTTTTATTATAAAGAAAGAAGGAATTATTTTGCAGATTCCGAAAAAAGCAAAAAAAGTATTTAATATTGCTATGCCAGCGATTGGGGAATCCTATTTACAAAGTTTATTAGGAGTAGTTGATTCGTTTTTTATTGCCCAGCTTGGGTTGCTGGCCATTAACGCTGTCGGTGTAACCAATATTTACAGCATGACATATATTGGGGTTTTTACCGCATTGTCAGCGACACTTGCGGTTTTTTTATCAAGAGCCTTTGGGGCAAAGAACGAAGCCCGGAGCAAGTCGGTTATCTTTCATGGTCTTCTGATCTCCGCAATAGCCGGCCTTATATTTTCCGGGGTGTCTGTTGGGTTTTCGGATACACTGCTGGACTGGGCAGGAGCAGATGAGGCCCTAAAAAGTACGGCCATTATCTATTTCCAGGTCATCCTCGGTTTAACACCGTTTGTAGCATTGTTCACGGCACAGTCAGCTACCTTTCGGGCAATTGGGGATACACGGACGCCACTTAGGGTCGGTATCGAAATGAATGCTGTTCATGTAATTTTGGACTATATTTTAATTTTCGGTGTAGGTCCAATAGAAGGATGGGGACTGACTGGAGCTGCCATTGCCATGATTTTGGCAAGGGTTTACGGATTTCTCCGGCTGTGGCTGAAATCGCAGTCGATTCCAGCTATCGCTTTGTCTAAAGATGATTTTAAATTTGTCGGAAGCCTGGCTGGCAGCATGGGGAAGTTTGCGCTACCGGCCACTTTGGAACGGCTGTCCATGCGTCTGGGTCAGGTCGTTTATTTCGGCCTGATTGTCCGGATGGGTATCGAGGTTTATGCTACCCATAACATTGCAGGCACACTGACGACTTTTGCCTACACGATTGGCGGAGGGTTTGCCATCGCCGCCAGCACCTTGATCGGGCAGGCGATTGGCGAAAACAACCTGGAGGATGCAAAGGAATACCGAAAATGGAGCTATATCCAATCTGCTGTTTCCATGACGCTGATTACGGCGATACTCGCTGCGTGCAGCCCATGGATTGGCATGTTGTTTACAACCGATCAGACGGTCCTGCATTTATTGCTGATTGTTTTATTGATCGATATGTTTTCCCAGCCATTCCTTGCTTCAGTCCTTGTTGATACTTCAGCTGTCCAGGCATCGGGGAACAGTACATTTCCAATGATCGTTACAATTATTGGGATTTGGGTGATCAGAACACTTGGAGTCTATATTTTTGCGTGGAAGTTGGGATATGGCCTACCCGCTGTTTGGGTCTCTATTGCTGCTGATAATGCCCTTCGTGCAGGATTGTTTATTTGGTACCGAAAAAATAGACAGGTTATAAGAGAGTTAGCGTAAATTTTGATAAGAATATAAACTGGGAGTGATGGACATGCAATTTGTATTAGGTTTGAACTTGATTGAGCTTATGCCAACAATAATTGTGTATTCTGTTTTGTCTTTATTGGCTATAGGTGTTATCTATTTATTTAAGAAGAAATCAGATAAGGAATTAATAGAATTGGAAAGAAAGTTAGGTTCAAATGACCATGATAAATAGTTTCTATATTGAAATATAAGCCTGAGTGGCTGACGGTGTGAACCTGATGCTATTCCAATAAGGTCAAGAATCGGAAAAGATTTATGAGGTTTATAAAACCAACGATAATAGAACTTAGTTACGTGGGCATTTCGACTGTTTGCCAGGGTGTTTCCTGAAAATTTATAATAATGAAAAACATAAAAAGATCGCTGTTTAGCGATCTTTTTATGTTTCAGAAGCGGAATGGGAGTGGAGGAGTGTTCCCATACCCCTATTGTTTGAACGATTTTCTTTAAACAGTTACCCTCTTTAGGAAACAATTCTCAATTAACGGGTAGTTAACATAAACAGGTCAGCCAAATCGACTATTTATCATTTTGTAAAATAAAACCTTCAACATTTTGTCACAAATTAAAATAAAGCCACCAATTAAAGTATGTTAACATTATGAGCGTGTTAGAAACCTATAGATGCTTACTAGGATATTTATGTATATATGCTCATATATTTAAATTCTTGGCGTTCTTTTTCTTGGTGGCATTGAATAAAAACTATGAAATTGTATGTGATGTAATTTACATAGTATTCGAAATCTATCGGATAGGCTTCTAACTTCCTCAGTTAATCTAAGAAAGGGGTAAATCAATGAAGGTAAAATGGTTGATTTTAACTTTAATTTTTGGTGTTTTCGCCATGCTTTCTGGTTGTGAACCATTAACGGTCCTCGACCCAAAAGGTCCTCAAGCTCGTACAACAGCAGATGTGATCATGATTTCGATTTGGACCATGGCATTTGTTGTTATTGTTGTTTTTGTTCTTTTCATTGTCATGTTGGTGAAGTACCGAGCATCAAAGCAAAATGAAAATTATGAACCGCCACATATTAAAGGCAGTAAAGTAATTGAATCGATATTCGTTGGCGTTCCAATAATAATTGTCATTTTCCTTTCGGTTATTACTGTCAAATCTACATATGAAGTTGAGTCAACACCTAAGGGGTTTGAAAAACAGGAACCGTTAGTCATTTATGCATCTTCTTCGAATTGGAAGTGGCATTTTAGTTACCCGGAAGAGAATATTGAAACAGTGAACTATCTTTTTATTCCAACGAATAGGCCGATAGAATTTAGGCTTTATTCATTTGGACCGATTTCCAGTTTCTGGATTCCGCAATTAGGTGGACAAAAATACGCTATGTCAGACATGGTCAATAAGCTAAACCTAGCTGCAGATGTTCCGGGAGAATATAGTGGGCGGAATGCTAGTTTTACAGGTGCAGGATTCGCAGAGCAAACGTTTAACGTTACAGCAATGGAACAGGAAGAATACAAAAAATGGGTAGATGAAATCAAGGCAACTGCAGAACCAATGACTGCAGAAAAATTTGATAAATTGTTAGAACCTGCCCACCTTGGTCAACAGACATTTACAGGCACCCATTTATCTTTCCTTCCGCCTCCAGAGGGTCACCAAATGAAAGAGACATCAAAAGAAAAAGAGAATGAAACAATGGATCAAGACAAAATGGACGATATGTAGGACCAGGTAACAATACAGTGTTTCTGAATGATGTTGCAGTTAATTTTAAATGAATAACAGAAAGGGGTTGCGATAGATGGAGTTCTTTGAGAGATTTGCTATTCCAAACCCAAGTCCAACCATATATGCGTCGATGGTTGCCATCGGCTTAACGATTATTGCAATACTTGCAGGCCTTACTTATTTTAAAAAGTGGGGTTATTTATGGCAGCAATGGTTAACAACAGTAGATCATAAACGTATCGGCATCATGTACCTCATTTCAGCTCTGCTGATGTTGTTCCGTGGCGGAGTAGATGCCATAATGATGCGTGCCCAGACGGCTATACCTGAGAACACACTTTTGAATGCCCAAGAATATAATGAGGTTTTTACAACACATGGAGTAGTCATGATTTTGTTCATGGCTATGGCGTTTGTCACTGCTTTAATGAACTTTGTAGTCCCATTGCAAATTGGGGCTCGTGATGTGGCGTTTCCTCGATTGAATGCTTTAAGTTTCTGGTTATATTTTATGGGAGCGATGTTATTTAACATTTCCTTCATTGTTGGTGGTTCACCTGATTCAGGATGGACATCCTATTTCCCACTGGCGGGAAATGAATTTAGTCCTTCGGTAGGGACGAATTACTATATGATTGCGATTCAAATCGCTGGTCTAGGAACATTAATTACTGGTATTAACTTTATTGTCACTATCTTGAAAATGAGGGCACCTGGCATGAAGTTAATGAAAATGCCGATGTTTACCTGGACAGCGCTGATCACCAATGTGATTATCGTTTTCGCTTTTCCGGTTTTAACGGTCGCGCTGGCGATGGGGACAATGGACCGATTATTCGGAACCAACTTCTTTACGACAGCAAACGGCGGCATGGATATGCTATGGGCCAACTTCTTCTGGGTGTGGGGGCATCCTGAGGTATATATCCTAATTTTGCCTGCGTTCGGCATCTATAGTGAGATCATACCAACATTTGCCCGCCGAAACCTGTATGGATATAAGTCAATGGTCATTTCCATCGTCGCTATATCTGCGTTGTCATTTGTAGTCTGGGTTCACCATTTCTTCACTATGGGTCAAGGTGCGCTGGTTAACAGTATTTTTTCTATTACAACGATGGCGATTGCTATTCCTACAGGAGTTAAAATCTTCAACTGGCTCCTTACCCTTTGGAAGGGAAAAATCACCTTTACGGTCCCTATGCTATACTCTCTTGGATTCATTCCAATTTTCACAATCGGTGGGGTTACAGGAGTAATGCTGGGAATGGCTAGTGCAGACTATCAATATCATAACACTATGTTCCTTGTAGCTCACTTTCACCTGGTAATCATTCCTGGTGTCGTGTTCGCAATGATTGCTGGAATGACCTATTGGTGGCCAAAGATCTTTGGTTTCATGCTGAATGAACGAATTGGGAAATGGTCATTCTGGTTTATCGCAATCAGTGTATGTTTGACATTCTTCCCGATGTTTATATCAGGTCTTGATGGGCAAGCTCGCAGGATGTACACCTATTCTGAATCGACTGGTTTTGGAATATGGAATACGATTTCCTTTATAGGCGCACTTGGTCTTGCGGTAGGTTTCATACTAATCGTATACAATATCTATTACAGCACTCGCTACGCTCCAAGAAACATCGGATCTGACCCTTGGGATGCCAGATCACTTGAGTGGGCAACTAAGAGTCCTGTGCCTGAATATAATTTTGCATTAGTCCCTCATGTGAACTCTTCTGAAGCATTTTGGGATGCCAAGAAAAATGGGCACAACTTGTTTCCTGGTAAGCTAGAAAAAATTCATATGCCAAATAACAGTGGGTTGCCATTTATCATGAGTTCTTTCTTTTTTGTATTTGGTTTTGCTATGGTATTCAGCATGTGGACCCTGGCCATTATTTCGTTAATAGGCATATTCGCAACTATGCTCTATCGTTCGTTCGAGAAAGACCATGGTCGATACATCACTGTCGATGAAATAAAAGAAGCTGAGAAGAAATTGGGAGGAATCAAAAAATGAAAATAAATCATACTCTCCCTCTTGAATATAGTACAGAAGAAAATCGCCTGAAAATATTAGGGTTCTGGATCTTCCTGGGTGCAGAAATTGCTTTGTTTGCAACACTTTTTGCGACTTATTTTATAATGGTTGATCGCACTGGAAGCGGTCCTGGTGGAGAAGAGGTATTTAAGGCTCCTACCCTCATTATTCAGACACTCTTGCTTTTAACCAGCAGTTTTACGATTGGATTAGGGATTAATGCAATGAGACTCGGAAGAGCAAAAGCAATGATAAATTTCTTTATCATTACTCTTGTTCTTGGGGTTGGGTTTATAGGTGTAGAAATATATGAGTTTGTTCAATATATCCACGAAGGATTGACTCTTCAAACAAGTGGTTTTTCAGCGGCATTATTTACAACACTAGGCACACATGGTGCTCATGTTACGTTCGGAGTTTTCTGGGGATTGGCTATTGTCATGCAGATAAAAAAGTATGGATTGACTCCAGAAACAGCTAATAAATCATTTATTTTTTCACTGTACTGGCATTTCCTTGACGTGGTGTGGATCTTTATTTTCAGCTTCGTCTACTTGAAAGGAATGATGTAAACATGAAAGAATTATTTCCCCTTAAACAGGTAATGGGATTTGTTTTCTCACTACTTCTTACGGCAGTGGCTCTTACGGTTTACTTCATAGATATTTCTTTTACAAATGGAATGACTATTCTGCTGTTTACTGCATTTATCCAGGCAGCTGTCCAGTTGGTAGTGTTCATGCATGCTGGAGAGAGTGAGGATAAAGGTTCAATTTTCACGAGCATCTATTATGCTGTATTTATTGCACTAGCCACAATTTTTGGCTCCTTGCTCACTCTTGTGTGGGGTTATTGAAAACAGAAGGATAAGAGCGTCAATTAGGGCGCTCTTTTTGTTACCTTCAAACACAGAGTTCTGTCTACTTATTTGTTTTTTTTAACACTTCTTCAGATACTACAAAAAACATACCCATAAGAAAAATAATCACTGAACCCCCAATTGTTCCAATCCCGACAGCTGTGACAATTTTGGAATCGCTTCCAAAAAAGCCGAATAAAAATATTACGCACCCAATAGTTAGGGCTAAACCGCCGACCACTTTTATGAGATTAAGCATCCTGATGTCTACCATTCTAATTCACCTCTTTTATACATCATTCGAAAAGTTCAAAAAATTGTCAAACTTCTTGGGTTTTTTCATGATATATTGTTGCCTTTTGAAGCAATGTATGTTTATTGATATTTAATTGATGAATATTTTTTTTATTCAAACAGAAGAGGTTAAATGCACCGGAGTAAATTAACCCTTCTAGAGTTGTTTTGTCATAGATTTCAAGGGTCTTTTTAATCACTAGTTGAAAATGCTATAGAAGTCGGTTCTCAAACAAGGTAATAATCGGTATTACGAATATATACCCAAAATAACCCCTTATTAATGACTAATAAAGGGTTTTTCTTTATTTGGCCTATTTTTATAAAACTGGTCACTAAGATAGTTTGCCAATTTTGTTTTCCTGATTCCAATAAACCATAAGATCACCATATATATTGTTATGGGGAAAAACCAATTCTTAATAGTAAGCAGGATATATGTGTATCCTCCATGCAATAAGGCTGGCACCATTATGGAAAGGAATAATAACCAGAGGCGAAAATCCTTCGTGAATTTTGCTTTTCCTATATAATATCCCATCATCACACCGAACAAAGCGTGGCTTGATACTGGCAGTAATGCTCGGCTCAAGGCAAATTCGACTCCGTTTGCCAAAAGATACAAAATATTCTCAGCAGACGCAAATCCTAATGACACAGCTGTACTGTATACGATGCCATCATAGGGTTCATTAAACTCCTGGTGTCTGTATACAGTATAATAAACTATGAACCATTTAAAAAACTCCTCCAAAAACCCGACCGATAGAAAAGATTCGAAGATCGGTCCTGGAATGATGTTCTCAGCAGTCAAAACATAATGAATGAACATGATTGGAAAAACAAGCAGGGCCCCAAGAAAGAAAACTTTAGCAACTAAGGATAAAGGCTCAGCCTCATATTTATCTTTTAAATAAAAATAGCTCAATAATGCCACGCCAGGTGCTATTCCTGCTGTAATGGTTGATACCACCACATTCCCTCCTCAAAAAACCTTAAGGATTATTCTATTGCTTTTTATGGATAACGTTTTACAGGAAACACATGAAAACAGAAGATCATAGAAAAACTTGACCTTTCCATAACATTGTAACATAATGTCTATATGAGCACATATGCATTTAGTTTAAATCCTTTATTTGGTATCTGATTCAATTATCGTAATTAGGAGTGTTAATATGAAAAAAACTATTATTGCGCTTTCGTTAGCAGCCAGTATAGCAGGTTTAAGTGCATGTTCGTCTGGTGACACAAATTCGGAGGTTGTTGCAGAAACTAAAGCTGGGGATATCTCCAAGGAAGACCTGTATAAGGCAATGAAGAAAAAATACGGAGAACAAGAATTACAGGAACTTGTATATGAAAAAGTGCTTGCAAAAAAGTACGAAGTGTCTGATGAGGAAGTTAGCAAAAAGTTAAATGAAATCAAAGATCAAACAGGTGAAAACTTTGAAATGGTTCTTGCCCAAAATAATATTAAAGATGAGAACGAATTGAAAGAAGTACTTAAAAGCCAACTTTTGATGGAAAAAGCCTTAATAAAAGATGTCAAGGTGACTGATCAGGAACTTAAAGATAGCTATGAAGCCTACAAGCCTGAAGTTAAGGCTAGACATATTCTCGTGAAAGATGAGAAGACTGCCAAAGAAGTTAAGAGTAAGCTTGCTAACGGCAATAAATTTGAAGATTTAGCAAAAGAGTATTCTACCGACAAAGCTTCTGCTGATATGGGCGGAGATCTTGGCTGGTTTGGAACAGGAAAGATGGATCCGGAATTTGAGAAAGCTGCGTATACACTAGAAGTTAATGAGGTGAGTGAACCTGTAAAATCCTCATTTGGTTATCATATTATTGAGTTAACTGATAAAAAGAAGAAAAAGTCCTTTGATAAAATGAAGTCTGAACTTGAATATCAAATGAAGCTTTCAAAAATTGATCAGACAAAAGCTCAAGAGGTGATGCAGAAAGAATTGAAAGATGCCGGTTTGGTTGTAAAGGACAAGGACTTAAAGGGAATACTGAGCAACAGTTAGACTGATTTCTAAATGAGGAAAGTAATCCCTGTCCAAGTATCATTGGACAGGGATTTTTGTGAGTAAACAATTGTGCTGTATATATGTACTATCTATTCTATTTTAGAACCTTTATAGGAGGAAACTTGCATGTTTATCAGGAAGCTATATAAAAATGGACAAGTCTCAATTCCTAAAGAAATAACCAAAGTAATGAATATAAATGAAGACACCACATTATTCGTAGACTATCGCCAAGGCAATATTATTATTGAAACACAGGAGAGCGATTCATATTTGAACAAGCGAACGATTTACAATGGAGTGATAAATATCCCAAAAGAAATTAGGGATTTAAATGGAATCGGAAGCGACTGTTATCTGCTTATAGAGGCAGATCAGCAATTAGCAAGGATTGTATTAATACCTCAAATACCACAATTATAATGATATCAAATTTTATTACTTTTTCAATCTATTGAAATTATGTGCTGGTAAGTTTACGCTTAAATATGAACACCTATACATGTAAGGGAGGATGCGGAATGGTTAAGGCATTTACTGTTCTTATCATGGTTTTAGCAGTTCTTTTAATCGCTTATGGTTTTTTTCTTTACAAGGCCTATAAGAAAGGGAACAAATAAGTATTCAATTATAAGGGGTGAATTTAATGAATATGGAATATAAATCAGCAGGAGAGTTAGTTTTTGATTGGAATATTTTTGTTATCTTAATTGGGATTGTAATCATTCTTTATTATAACCACAAGCAAAGAACGACTAACTTTCATATTTCCCAAAAGCAAAAACTTTCTTTCTACACCGGTGCGGGGTTATTTATTTTCGCCTTGGGTACTCCAATCGATGCTGTTGGTGACTATCTATTCTCGGTTCATATGGTCATCCAGTCCATCATATACCTGGCGGTTCCTCCGTTGATTCTTTACGGTTTACCTGATAAGGAACTTGAAGTATTTTTTTCTAAAAGATCTTTTTTGAAAAGAACCAATCATATCCTGACAAAACCCATCCTTGCTTTATTGTTATTTAATGGCTTTTTCTCTTTTTACCATGTCCCTTTCATTTTTGATTTTATCATGGGCAGCTCGCTATATATGACTCTATCCATTATTTTCTTGTTAATATTATCATTTATAATGTGGTGGCCGGTTGTGTCACCTGTGAAAAGCATGGATAATATGAAACCGTTATATAAAATTGCTTATGTGTGTGGAATGGGCATCCTGTTGACCCCAGCCTGTGCATTGATCATTTTCTCTAAGGAACTTTTGTATAATTCCTATTTACACAGCCCCTCGTTATTTGGGGTTAGTTCGTTGGATGATCAACAGGCTGGTGGAGCACTAATGAAAATAATCCAAGAAATCATTTATGGAACGGTAATTGCTTTCATCTTTTTTGCTTGGGCAAAAGATCAAAGGAATGACGAGATTGAAGACCGTCTAGAAAAATTCGAAGAGGAGTATTTGAGTTCTCTAAGAAAAAATCAAAGAGTCTAATTAATATTTATAATGTAATTAGATTGTAATGAAATATGCATAATATCTGCAACAAAAACAGCTATTATAAAAGAGAAATAGGACCCCCCCTTTTATATAAATTATTCACATGAGTAAGGCTGTCGCAATAGACAGCCTTATTTATATTAAAAATAGTTTTAAAACAAAACAATAAATTTGTGGAGTTGACAATAATTGGGTATTAATAGGAAAATAACGAATAACAGTAACTTTAAGGTTTTTGTGGTGATTGGAGTCATAGTATTTGGCGGTATGGCATTAACATCTATAATAGATGCCAATTACTATAGTGAAAAAAATCAATTAACAGAATACAGGCTATTTATATTGATTGCAGCAGCTGTTTATTATATTTGCTTGGCTTATTATGAAAAACAAGGTAATAAGGGGTAAGTGCGAAAAATGTTTATTAGGTGGGATTTCCATACTGCAGGTTAAACAGAGACAAGATTACTTTTCTCAGAATATATATCATGCTATTACATCATTAGGATACAAACAAGTATTTTTATCTTCTTTCAACGTTCAACTTTTTGCAAAATGTACCTAAAACAAAAAAATGTTCCATATTTAACCCATAATGTAATGATCCCAAATTGAATTCCATGATGGGTTCTGGATTCTGAAACAATTGCAAACCAAGTGAAGGAAAGACTTTAATTGGTGGCAAAGAGCTAACAAGATCCCTTAGAAATAGTATAGGAATTAACACCAAACAACCATTAGCTCAATTGGTCGTAATTCCGACAGAAGAGTCCACTATATCTCAATTGGAAAAGTATTTGTCTATTATTAAAAATGAAATGAACATTAAAGATGTTGAATTTAGTGGAAATTACCAAGATTTATTAGAGATTGAACTAAAATTAAATTTTGCTGTAGTCGGGCCAAAGTTAGGCAAATCCGTTGGTGAAGAAAAAATAAAGTTGAAAAGTTAGACGATACCGATAAGAAACTATTCATTGAAGAAAAAGTGATTCAATTACCTTTAAATTCAGGTGAAAATGTCACTCTAACAATGGATGACGTACTTATTGATAAAAAAGGCAAGGGTGGTTTTGAATTATTAGAAGGTAGCAATTTCTTGACACTATTAGATACCAAATTGACAGAGGAGTTAAAAGAAGTAGGATTAGTAAGAGAATTTGTTCGTGCTGTTCAAACATTTAGAAAGGAATTAGATCTTCCAGTTGATTTACGAGTAGACCTTTATGTTCAGACTGATTCCTGGCTTCAAACAGTATCGATAAAATTTGATGAATTAGTCCCAAAAAACCTCATTATTAATTCGGTAAAGGTTTTAAAGTAAATGAACACGAAATTAATTTTTATAACAAATCATAAGAGTGGGAGTAGATTCAACAGTAAAAAGTTGAATTTTTCTATCTTTCTTGACACTTTAATATTTCACTGTGCACGATAATTTTAACTGGTTCTTTGGCTGAACAAACAACAATACTTAAAAGGAAATATGATATTCAACAATCGGGCGCTATGAACAAGATAGCGTCTTTTTCGTTTAATGGGTTAGATTTTGGAGTAGCACTTATATTAAATGGTAGACCAATACTGTCAAAAACTTCTTCAGCAGTATTCCACTTCTATCACAACAAATGTCCACAATAGAGAAACCTCATCTCTTGCTTACTTTTCAAAAAGTGTTTATTGATTTTATAATATGAAAAAATTAATGCTTGATTGGAGAGATCAGAATGTTAGATGAAAAGTTGACAAAGAAAGAAATGATATTACGGTTACATAAGCAAGGAATGAGACAAGTAGAGATTGCAAAAGGGTTAAAAACTTATACAAATTATGTTTGGAAAGTAATCAATGAAAACAAATAACAAATAATCGATTATACATAGGTAGTCTTTACATGCAACAAAATGCCAGGCTAATGACGTGGCTTTTTTTATTTAACATGTTTTCAATGTTTATGGGATACACAGATATAAACTTAGTTCCCAACTTTTTACTACTATACCAGTGGATTAATTCCCGTTCTGTTTCAACAGATGTGTTCATTAATCGAGCAATCAATCAATATATTTACAAAAAGTGCTAAAATAGGTAATGAAGCCTTTTCAGATGTAGGAGGGGAGAAGAGTATGTATATCTCAAAACTGTATATTAGAAACTTCAGGAATTTCTGTTCACAAAACTTTTTATTTCAACCAGGAGTAAATACGCTTATAGGAGAAAATGGCTCAGGAAAGACAAATGCATTTTTTGCATTACGTCTTATGATTGATAATAATCTACCCATCAGTGCTTCTAAATTAATAGAAACCGATTTTAATAGGAATTTATCTAGATGGCAAGGTCATTGGATTATTATATCTCTTCAATTTGAAGATTTAGATTCAAGTGAGGGAGCGAATATTTTAGCTCATAAACTTGAACATGTTAATGAAGCTTCAAGTAGCGGCTCTTATCATTTCTATTTTCGGCCGAATAAAAAATTCAGAAAAAAATTATACGAGCTATCTATTGATAAAGATAAAGATCAGCAAAAGCTTGAAGAAATTCTAAACGAAATAACTATAAATGAATATGAGGGTGTTTATCATTTTCGAGGTACAGCTGATTTTTCTGTTGAAGCAGTATATAAAGAATTGGTTGGCGACTTTGAAAATATTATTTTCCCTAATCCTGATGATGAAAAAAAGGACTTGCTGGGTATTACAACATCTCAAATATTTTTAGTGCGATCAGAAATTGCATGTACGCATATTAAAGCTCTTCGAGATGTTATGGCAGAATTACGTAAAAATAGACAAAGCCCGTTATTAAATTTATTAAGGGGTAGTGCAAAAAATATTCAAGTAACTGCTGCATCAAATATTACAAGCAAGGTAACAGATTTGAATGAAACAATCAGTAATCTCTCGGAGATTAAGGAATTGGCTGAAAAGGTGAAAAAGACACTTGATTCAACAATTGGCTTTACATATGCACCAAATGTAAGTATTCGTTCTGAACTTCCTGAAGATATAAATAAACTGTTCCAATCGTTAACACTATGGGTTGGAGATGGGGAAGATACAAGCTATCAAGGTAAACTAGAAGATTTAAGCTTGGGCGGGGCAAATTTAATCTATATCACGTTAAAATTATTAGAATATGAGTATAAGCAACCGACCGAAGAGAAAGCTGCTCATTTCCTATTAATCGAAGAGCCTGAGGCACACATTCATACGCATATTCAGAAAACGCTGTTCGATAATTACAAATTTCAGAATACACAGGTCATTACAACAACACATTCGACACATATCTCTTCAGCAAACAAAATAAAGTCGGTAAATATTCTATGTAAAGAGGTTAACGAAACTGTCGTATGTCATCCAAGTAATGGACTTGATGATAATGAGTGCACTAAAATTGAGCGTTATCTTGATGCTACAAGGAGTACCCTTTTGTTTGCTAAAGGTGTAATCCTAGTTGAAGGAGATGCTGAGCTAGTCCTAATACCAGCTCTTTTTAAAAGTGTCTTTGGTTTAAGCCTTGATGAAATGGGGGTCAGTTTAATTAATATGAATAGCACAGTCTTCGACCATATTGCAAATTTATTCCATGATCAAAGAATCAGAAGACATTGTGCCATCATAACTGATCATGACATATCACTTACACCATTAAAAGTAAATAAAGACGATGATACTGTTGAGGAAAGGAAATCTCGAAACTCTGAAATAAAAGGGGAAGAAAGAAAACAGAAACTAGATTTATACTGCAAAGACAATCCTTGGGTTGAAGCATTTTATGCAGAACATACTTTTGAAGTTGATTTTGTTTTAACCGGTAATCAGCGAGAAATAATACAATCATTAAGCAAAATATATAAATCGAAAAAATCAATAGACAATTCAAAGGCTTTATTAGAATCCAGTGATAATATTAATGTTGGACTTGAAACACTTCGTCTAGCGGATAAGGTTGTAGGAAAAGGATGGTTTGCCCTTACACTTGCAGAGGAATTGACTTATGAAACATTCATTCCAGATTATATATTAAAAGCTATTGCGTTTGCAGCGGGACATATTGGATTTAAACACTTTGTAAAAATGGCTAAGTACAGAATAGAGCAACATTGCAGCTATGATGAATTTTGTGAATTTGTAGATGCTCTTGAAAACCTGAACGATATTGAGCAATCATATAGCGAGCTAAGAAAATTATGCGAAGAATACTTAGATGAAAATGATGATCTTATTTTACTGATTGACAATTATGAGAGGTATCAAGTATGTTAGACGGTTTAAATTCTAACCAACTAGATGCCGTGACAACGGATAAAAATGCACTTGTGATTGCTTGTCCAGGTAGCGGAAAAACACGCGTTTTAACTCGCAAAATCGCTTATGAGTTAGAGAGGTTCGATAGTAAAAAGAAGTTTATTGTTGCACTCACTTATACCAATCGGGCGGCTGAGGAAATACAAAGGAGACTTGATGACCTTGGCATTCCACAAGAGCAGCTTTGGGCTGGCACAATTCATTCTTTTTGCTATCAGTGGATTATTAAACCATATTCAGCATATGAACCAGCATTAGTTAACGGATTTTCCATCATTGATGATAACAAAAAGCGAAAAATTTTAAATGAACTAAAGAAAAAACATTCTATTCCTTTTTTTAGCGATATTAATACAGGACTGGATAGAAATGCGAATTATATGAATGCTGACCCATATAATAATGCAATTGCAAAGGAGTTCCATGAGAGTATCTTAGAAAACAAGGAAATAGATTTTGATTTATTGCTTTATTATTCCTATAAAATGTTAATAAACAATAAGAAAATACGCTCACACCTGGCAAATATATTTTCTCATATTTTTGTTGATGAATTTCAGGATACACAGGATTTACAATACGCTATTATTGGACAAGTTCTCACTGTGGCTGGCGATAAGTGTAAACTATTTCTAGTAGGGGACCCAGATCAGGCAATATATGGCTCATTAGGAGGAACGCCTAAAAGTCTATATGAGATACAAGAGGAAATCGGAAATCAAGATATAGTGTTCAAAGAGATTCCTGGAAATTATCGATCTACACAAAGAATCGTTGACTTCTTCAGAAATTTTCAGTCAACAGAAGTAAATATTGAAGCACTTGGTCAGCGTGCAAATGAGCATGGATATATAACACTTGATACAACAACAAATAAGGATAATCTTTATAAAGAGTTTGCTGATATCATTACTCATAATATTAAAAAAGGTGTAAAGCCAAGCGA
Organism: Mesobacillus subterraneus; assembly: GCF_000934845.1. Taxonomy (GTDB): domain Bacteria; phylum Bacillota; class Bacilli; order Bacillales; family Cytobacillaceae; genus Mesobacillus; species Mesobacillus stamsii. Next base: position 10,092 of record NZ_JXIQ01000013.1, on the reverse strand, counting down.
AATATGTATCATAGCACCCCAGTGGTATTTTTTAACCCCACTTGCACAAAAATTAAAATCTGTTTTACCAGATATCCCTTTTGATGCACCAGGGGTTTCACCATTGCCAACAAATCGGGAGAGTTTTTGGTGGAAATTATCAAGGCTATTCTTATCAGAAATAACCCCTAAAACATCTATGAGCCGTTTTAGATGGATGAGTCACCTAATTAATGATTTAAACGGCTATACAAACGGTTCTTTGGGAAATGAGTACATAGACTGTAGAAGATACCTTAAGATAATCAATTCCATAAAACCGAATGAATCAAATGGCATACTATATTTGGAAAAAGCGTTTAAAGCATTTTTCAATAAACTAGAACTCGATTTAAATGATTACTATGTGCTAGTGGAACAATGGGATATATTCTTTGATGGTATTCGTACACGGTATGAATCAACTGATTTTATAGGCACTCCAGATGACATTCAGTACTTTAAGAATATATTTAAGCCTTCAACTGGTGTTGTTATAAATACCTGCTATGGTGTTAAGGGTGAAGAATTTGAAACGGTGATTGCGTTTGGCCTACTTTGGGGATATATTCCTCACTGGAGTTCTATTAGAAACCAACCAAACTATATTACGGAATCTGCTTCAAATAAATTGTTATATGTGATTGGGTCTAGGGCAAAAAAAAATCTGCATTTATTTGCTGAAAAAGGTAGGAAAGCAAATTCAGGATACGCCTATCAAACAAATCATCAATTAGCACAGGCTAAGTTTGAATATGATGGCACCTACTATCAAGAGAAATAAGAGATCTAGTTCCAGAAGTTAATTTTCCGAGTTTTTCTCACACACACCCCCTAATGAAAATGGGGGGTGTTTTTTGGTGCGCCCGGCATGGATGATAACTTGGTGGTGAAAGTCCACTACAGGCTTGGCAGTAGGAACTGTTAGCAAATGGCATGAGTGTCCATGGTGACGTGGAATCTGAAGGAAGCCGGATGCAAATTCTCGAACTGACGAACAGAAACTATATAAAAGGCTGAATTGGGACGGACGAATCTGCCAAACAAGATAAAGTCCAATACTGCCCAAATCCCATGCAGTAAATATAGCAGTTACATGAGAAGAAGGTTATCGCTCTTACCCGGGGAGGTCTCACGGACGAACGTAAAACATTCGGTTGGACAAGATTTATCGTGAGAAGTCAGCAGAGGTCATAGTAATTCCAAGAACGGAATGAAGGACTGAACAATCTTAAATCTTGGAAAACAAGGAGGTGTAGACATCCTGACTCAATGCAGAAAACATCGTGGTATAGACCGAAAGATGGCTCCCTATTGATGGATAAGTTCGAAACTGAAGAGTATATAGGAGTGCATAGGGATGTCAACATGGATATGAAAGAACAAGATGGTATCAATTTAATAAAAGAAGTTATTGCCGATGATAATCTTTGGAAAGCTTACAAGAAAGTAAAATCAAACAAAGGTGCTCCAGGTATAGATGGGATTACCGTACATGAACTGGAATCACACATGAGGAAACACTATCGAGCATTGAAACAAAAACTGGAAGATGGAACCTATACTCCTCAACCAGTCAAACGAGTCGCCATCCCAAAGCCAGATGGCTCGAAAAGATACTTGGGTATCCCCTGTGTTCTAGACAGAGTGGTCCAGCAAGCGATCCTTCAAGTCATCAATCCCATCATTGACCCACACTTTTCGAACAACAGCTTTGGATTTCGAGTAGGAAGAGATGCACACCAAGCCATAAAACGAGCAGAACAATACTATCAAGAGGGATACAAAATGGTGGTGGATTGTGATTTGAAAAGCTATTTCGATACCATCCATCACCAAAGGCTAAGAGCCTACCTAGAGGAATTTATCTCCGATAAAATCGTATTGAAGCTCATATGGAAATTCCTTCGTTCAGGAATTCTAGACAAAGATATCTACATCGAGAAAACAGAAGGGACTCCACAGGGAGGACCTCTTTCGCCGATTCTAGCTAATGTCTATCTAAATAAACTAGATAGAGAGTTGGAAAGAAGAGGACATCGTTTCATAAGATATGCGGACGATTTTGCATCTACGTGAAGAGCAAACGTGCAGGTGAACGAGTCATGGAAAGTGTCTCGAAATATATCGAAGAAGATCTACAGCTAACAATTAATCAAAAGAAAAGCAAAATATGTACGGCAACATCTGGGACATTCCTGGGTTTCAACTTACAGAATCTCTTGGGAAAGTTGGATGCCGACCTAGTAGGTCGGCAAAACAACGATTCAAAGAGAAACTACGAAAAGAGACAAGTCGAAAAAGACCTGGCACCTTTGAAAAAATTACAATAAAGATTAATCAAATAACCACGGGTTGGATTAACTACTACGGTGTATCGTACATGAAGATATTCGTCAAAGAAATCCAACAATGGTTGAATCACAGGTTAAGGCAATTAATCTGGAAACGATGGAAAAGAGTAAAAACAAGATATAAAATGCTTCGGAAATACGGAATAGACCATACGAAAGCGATGAAAACAGCTAACTCCCGTAAGGGATACTGGCGCATATCTCTTAGCGAAGTACTCCATCGGGCAATAACAACTGAAAGGTGTGAGAGGTCGACTAGCCAGCTAATGGCTAGTCATCTACTCGATTCATCTGACGATAACTGATAATACAACAAACAGGCAAGTACGTGGCTTTTAATGGAGGGAAAAACCTGTAATAAAAACTGTAAGGAATTGATTGTTGCACACTACCTTGTTGACCAAGCTTCGCTTGATTATGATATAGAACAATAGTTATACTATGGCTCATTTTATGAAGTTAATCTGAAGTGTTGACTATATTTTTGATTTGTATTAGTCCTTAACAAATGTATATAAAAAGATAAATTAGTTAAAGATTATTATATGTATCATTAATAGAAAAATAGAGAAGAGGTTAACAAATGAAAGAATCTAGTGATTACACGAAGAGTAACCTTGAGGATGAAGCGACAAGGGCGATCATGGATGAATATTTGCTAAGTTTAAAACTTGAAAACAAAGCTGAACGAACAATAAGAAACTATCGGTGGTTTTTAGAACGGTTCTTGAGCATATGTACTCTTCCTTTAAATCAATTAACAACCAATGAAGTGAGAAAATGCTTTTTACATTTCACTAATGGAAAAAAGGAAAAGACGGTAGATGCTTACCTAACTGCACTATCATCATTTTTGCAATTTTGTCTTGCGGAAGAGTATATAGAAAATGTCATTATTAAAAAAAGATGGAGACCCAAAATTCCAAAGTCCTTACCCAAGTATTTAAGCGAGAATGAGTTTGCTAAAGTAAAGCTTACAACAGAAAATTCGGTTCTTCGTGATCGTGCACTGATGCTATTTTTATTTTCGTCAGGATGCAGAAGTTCGGAAGTTTCTAATCTTTCTATAAAAGATGTCAATTTAGAAAAAAGAACAGCTGAGGTAACGGGAAAAGGAAAGAAAATTAGAAAGGTGCATTTTTCGGAAGAGTGTGCCCTTGTATTGAAGGACTATATACATACAAGAATCTGTAAAGAATCAGATCCATTATTCTTGAGTAATTCCGATCAACGTATAGGACCCAAATCCATCTATTATATTACGAGGAAAATTGGAAAAAAGGCTGGGTTAAATCAATCGTTGCATCCTCATTGTTGTCGCCATACGTTTGCTACAAACATGCTTGCAAGAGGGGCAACCATTGAATTTATAGCAGATGAATTGGGACATTCCAATCTAAACACAACTCGTATATATGCACGTATTCTAACTGAGGACATGATTACATCTTATCAAAATATAATGGGGTAGATAACCATGAACGAAGAAGTATTAGCGTCATTTTTTGACGATCATCAATCAAGGTTTAGTAAAGAAACAATCCGAAGTTATAGACTTTCGCTTCAACAATTCTTCAGCTTTTGTAAAAAAGGATTTAGTGAAGTGAAGGCTGCTGATATAAGAGCATGGCTTGCCTCCCTAGAGGAAAAAGGTCTTAAAAAACGTTCGATACATATTAAACTATCAGGATTGAAGTCATTTTATCAATACTGTATGGAAGAAAATCTCCTGAAGAAAAATCCATTGTCAACGGTAAAAACCCCTAAGAAAGATGATGTCCTTCCATACTACTTAAGTAGGCGCCAGTTGGCCGAGTTACAAGAATTAACACGGAATGATTACCAATTTCGTCCTATCATTGAAACCTTATATTCCACAGGCGTACGGGTTAGTGAGCTATTACAAATCAAATTAGAGGATATTAAATGGGATACCAGGCAAATATGGATACGCAAAGGAAAGGGAACCAAAGAGAGATTTGTCCTTTTTTCGCACGATTGTGCGGAACGCTTAAAACTATACCTGGAAAAACGAGAAACAAATAGCATGTTCTTATTTGCAAATCGTAGAGGAGGTCCACTTCACCGGGAATATATACAAAAAAACTTTCGTAATTTCTCCAAATCACTTGGTTTTAAGGTGAGCCCCCATACTTTACGTCATACATTTGCCGCACACCTAGCAGAAAAAAATATGCCTCAAAGTTACATTCAGGATCTCCTGGGTCATGTAGATATTAATAGTACTCGCATTTATACACGATTAATGGAACATGCACGTAAAAAACAATATGATCTATACCAATAGGAGTGAGAAGATGAATAATTACTGGGAGTTGTCGAAAGACTTACCGAATGAAAGTAATCAGGAAATCATTGGAGAGTTTTTATTAAGTTTAAAAGTTTCAAACCGAAGTCAAAATACCATTACTACATATCGGCATTTTTTAGAACACTTTTTTGGGGATATGAAAGAAACTTATCTCTCTTTGACCTCAAATACCATTCTTGAATGGTTTAAAAATAACGGAGCTCATTTTAGTGAAGCAACATTGAGACTACGGCTAAGTATTCTATCTTCATTTTACAAGTTTTGTATAAATGAAAATTATATAGATAGTTCACCAGTTAAAAGCCGATGGTTTCCTCGTCTTTCACAAACACTTCCAAAGTACTTAGAGAAAGATGAAATTGCTAAAATTCGTAATCATAGCGAAATCACCTCTCTTCGAAATCAGGTGTTGGTGGAATTTTTGCTTACCACAGGGTGTCGAGTCAGTGAAGTAAGTGAGTTAAATCGAGAGGATGTAAATCTTGAATACCGTACAGCGCGCGTAGTAGGCAAAGGCAAAAAAATCCGCTTTGTTCATTTTACAGAAAAGTGTGCTCTTTTATTGGAGCGATATATCTCTTTAAGTCAAAATTCTCTGAAGGCACTTTTTGTAACCTCTACAGGTAAGCGGTTACACGTTCGAACCATCCAGCTTATTTTAATGAAATTGGGAAAGAAAGCAAAACTCAAAACAAATTTGCATCCACATCGATTACGTCATACCTTCGCAACTGAATTATTGGCGAAAGGGGCAGATTTAGCGTTCATTGGAGATGAATTGGGTCATAGTGATGTTGTGACGACACAAATATACGCTAGGCTTCCCAAGAGGGAGATCATTTCGCTTTACCGAAAATATATGGGATAAGGGGATAGATTTTTTGATAATCGCAGATAATTGCTTGAAACAATTTAAAGAGGATTATAGGTTTCGATTAGAGGAAAAGACAGTGAATCTGTATATACTAGCAGTGAATCAATTATTGGCTTTTTGTGAGAAGCCATTCACAGAAATGAATGCGAAAGATATTAGGGGTTGGATGTCTTCCTTAGAATCAAGGGAATATAAAGTTGCTACAGTGAGCAGTAAATTAGCAGGGATCAAGCTGTTTTTTAAATATTGCATAGAAGAAGGTTTTCTTACTAAGGATCCAGCGAAAAAAATACCCATTCCGAAATCGGAGGATAAACTACCAAGATATCTGCAAAGGGATGAACTGTTACAATTGCGTCAATTGGTAAAAGGGAAGGTGGAGGAAAGGGCGGTTATTGAAGTGTTTTATGCCACCGGTGTGCGTCTTATGGAGTTAGTTGATATGAAAAAAGAGGATATTAACTGGTCGGAACGCATGATTACGATTCCGAATGGGAAACGTAAAAAAGAGCGGATTGTCCTATTTACACGAGAGTGTGCAGTACATTTGAAAGCCTATTTAGAGAAACGAGAGGATTCCCAACCGTTTGCTTTTGTCAATACGTCAAGGACAGGTCCGATGTGTTCTCGTACGATTAACTTGAAATTTCAAGGCTATACAAAAAAGCTAGGGATTCACTTAACACCCCATACGTTACGTCATACATTTGCTGCACATTTAGCCATGAAGGGAATGCCGCTAGAATGTATCCAAGTTCTATTGGGACATAACGGACTACATCAAACGCAGCTGTATGCTCGATTGTACCATCAAGCACGAAAAGAGATCTATGATCAATGGATGTAAGTGGAAGTTCGAAAAGGTAACTATTCGTATAATATAAATTAACGCTTTATTAAAAACCGTTATAAAATGACCAAGCCCTTGGTATATATGGGTTTGGTCATTTTTTAAATTATACCATTATTTGTGTTAAGAAGGATTAACGCCTTTTTTGGTGAATTCTTTATGGAACAAACAGGGCAATTTAGTTGAAGAACAACAGGTGATTTTGTATATTGGGGAGAGTTTACTTTGTAACACATATAACTCGAGGTGGTATGGAAAATGGGAATGTCGGATTATTATAAAAAACTCCGAGAAAAAGTCGGTAATGGACTGATTTTTATGCCAAGTGTAGCAGGAATTGTTCGAAACGACTTGGGAGAAATTTTATTACAACACAAAGGAAATGGCGAAAAGTGGAGTCTTCCTGCTGGTGCCATTGAACTTGGAGAAGCACCTGCCGAAGCAGTAGTTCGTGAAGTATGGGAAGAGACAGGTTTATATGTTGTACCAAAAAAGTTATTAGGCGTATTTGGTGGAAAAGACTTTCGTTACCAATATCCTAATGGTCATCAAGTGGAGTATAACGTCTTTATGTTTGATTGCGTTATTCAAAGCGGTGAATTAATTCCAATAGATAACGAAACGGCTGAACTTCAATATTTTAATCCGAGTAATATGCCTGAACTCGCTTTACCTTACCCTAAAGATTTATTTCTACAAAGTAAAAATAGTGAACTTTATTTTCAGTGGAACGAGAAGTGGTTAAAAAATCTTTCTCACAAATAACTATATCTGGTTGCACTAACGGGTGCAAGGACAGAAGATATAGGCGGTCATTGCGGCAGCCTTTTTCTAATCATATAAATAGAAGAAACCCTTGCTGCGCAAGGGTTTCCGATGATGGAGAATAGGGGGCTCGAACCCCTGACCTCAACGCTGCCAGCGTTGCGCTCTCCCAGCTGAGCTAATCCCCCGTATCTAAATAGATAAGGTACAAGAAAGATTATATCTCCAACTCAAAGGACTTGCAAGATAAAATTTACTGTTAAATTGAAAAAGGCCGCAATTCCAGCGGCTTTTCCTACAATCCTTCAATTTCAACTCGGTTTATTCCTTCAATTTCCGAAACAGCCTCATAAACATCTGTTGTTTTCCTTCTGAAATCGACAGTCACGATCAGCTGTACAAGTTGGGTTTCATCTGCTAAATCTTTGATACGCACGTTTTTCAAAGAGATTTTTTCTGACTTAATCTTTGTGATAATATCAGCGATGCTTTCTCTAGAAGTCACATTGAATTGAAGTCGTATTTCCTTCTCACGTAATTGTCTTGGACCAATGAAGGTCATCAGAAATGGTATCAATTCAACGCTGACAATCAGCAACGCAACCCCGGCTATTGCCTCCCAATAAAAGCCTGCACCAACAGTAATTCCTATTCCAGCTGCACCCCAAATCATCGCAGCTGTCGTTAGACCTGAGATCGTATCATTTCCCCTTCTTAAAATAACTCCAGCTCCAAGAAAACCGATGCCTGAAACGATTTGTGCGGCTAAACGGAGAGGATCCATTGTAATATTTACCTCTTCATCGCCTGGAAACATATAGGCAGATTCACTAGAAACTACTGTTAAAAGGCAACTGACAATTGAAATGACCAAACTTGTTTTGAGCCCCACCGGTTTTCGCTTTATCTCTCTTTCTAGTCCGATAACTAGACCCAGAAATGCAGAAATGCCTAACTTTATTAAAATTTCCATATCCATAGAATAAAGCATGTGATCTCCTGCCCCTAATAAGATGTATTTACTTTCCCTGGTGAAGGGAAAATAAACGCTTTTGTACGAAAAATTTTAATAAAAGTGAGCTAAAAGAACAGTTCCATAGTAAAATACATGTATTCAAATTGTTTAAATAGAAGGAGAAGAGAAATGGAAACACCTAAAGTGAACCCATACCTTGCTGTTGCAATCGGTGTAGTGGCTGTGTCAACTTCAGCGATTTTAGTTAAAGTTTCTTCTGCTCCATCTGGAGTAATTGCCTTTTATCGGTTATTTTTTTCAGTGTTAATTATGTTGCCAGTATTTCTTATAAAATATGTTTCTGAGCTGCGTCTTATTACAAAACAAGATTGGGTGTTTTCAGGGATATCAGGTGTGTTCCTTGCTTTCCACTTCATCCTCTGGTTCGAATCTTTAAACTATACCTCGGTAGCGAGCTCGACTGTACTGGTCACACTCCAGCCATTATTCGCGTTTGCGGGGGTTTATATTTTCTTTAAGGAGAAAATATCTGCTAAGGCAATTATTAGTGGGATTATTGCAATTTCAGGAAGTGTCATCATCAGCTGGGGGGATTTTAAAATCAGCGGAAGCGCCTTGTTTGGAGACTTTTTGGCAATTGCTGCTTGTGCGCTAGTCACCGTTTATCTATTATTTGGGCAAACGGTCAGAAAAAGAATGTCCCTTATAACATACACATTCATTGTTTACGCCATTAGCACAATCACTCTGTTCTTCTATGTATTAGCAGTTGGAGATTCGTTCTTTCATTATGAGACAAGTGACTGGGTATATTTTGTCCTTCTTGCCTTATTCCCGACTTTGCTTGGACATACATTATTTAACTGGTCAATCAAATGGCTTAGCGCCTCGATTATCTCAATGGCAATCCTGTTTGAACCTGTAGGAGCAACTGCCCTTGCATACTACTTGTTAGAAGAAAACGTTATTTGGACACAAGTTGCTGGTGGGTTAGTTGTTATTGCTGGAATAACATTATTTTTAGTAGATGAAAGAAACATGAAGATGAAAAAGCGAGCAGAAATAAATTCAATATAATCGGAGGGGATGTATATGCAAATAAGAAGGGCAACAAAAGAAGATGCTCTAGGAATAGCCAAGGTCCATGTCGAAAGCTGGAAAGAAACATATGAGGGCATCATAAGCCAAGATTACTTAGCTTCTTTGAAAATTGAGGATAGGAAACCGTTGTGGGAAAAAAACTTGTCTGAAACGGCCGATCTTTCACCGGTTTTTGTCGCGGTAAACCCAGGTGGAGAAATAGTGGGCTTTGCATCCTTTGGAAAGGAACGTACAGGGAAGTTTACTGCAGATGGAGAACTATATGCAATTTACATTTTGAAAGCAAACCAAAGAAGAAAACTGGGCTTGAGGCTTCTGCGTGAAGGAATTGAAGCATTACTAGAGCAAAATTATACATCCATGCTGGTTTGGGTGCTTAAACAAAATCACAGTCGTCTGTTCTATGAAAGTCTTCAGCCTAATAAGGCAGGGGAAGAAATAGACAAGATTGGTGGACAGGAATATGTAGAGCTGGCTTATGTATGGAATGATTTGAAATCACTCAAACAAATCGTAGTGGGAAAATTAATTTAGAAATGCAAAAACTAATAATAGGATTGTTTGTGATATTTCTTTTAAAATTATATTGCAAACATAGTTTGGACATGATATATTTAATCTCGCTTCAAAAAAACAACATTGATTTTAAAAAGCAACTTCGAGTTTTATTGAAAGAAAAATAAAAAACGATGTTGACAATAATGAATCAATAGGTTATATTAATAAAGTCGCTTCTGGCGATAAGCTAACTAAATTGTTCTTTGAAAACTAAACAAACAAGCGTCAACAAACAATCAATTATCATGGCTTCTATTATAGAAG
>NZ_JXIQ01000095.1 GCF_000934845.1 Mesobacillus subterraneus | reverse complement strand
CTCTCATCCCACCCCTAAAGGGGGTGCTATCGCACCGTAGTGGACTTTCCCGTTCGGAAAATCTGTAATTTAATCGATTCTGCTATCCCAAGCTGATAGCAGCTTCTCCTTCCCCTTTGTATAATGATCCTTCAGTTCAGCAATAAAGTGATCCTTTTTTTCCAGCTTAAGAGCATCTGCTAACATTCGGTGAGTATGAGGAATATCCTCTACCTTCTCACTGCTGAGACGAAATACTTCCGCAAAAATCAGATCAATTAACGCAGTATACGAGTCCCAGCTATCTTTTAATCTTTTATAGCCAGATAATGCAATGATTTTTGTTTATTTTTCAAATAGTCAATTATAATTCTAGTTTTCTTTTTCAATTCTAAATAATTTGACACTTTATCAAACTGACGTATAATAAAACCAAAAACTTTAGGAGGATCACAAATGGGAGAGGCACTTGCATGCAAGGATGCTATTTACGCTTTTAGCAAGGAAAATAAACCCGTGAAATCAGTCGCTTCTGGTTCTACAATTAAAATCGAAACCTATGATTGCTTTCAAAATCAGATTCGTTCGAATGATACAGAGATCAACTCGATTAATTGGGATAAAATCAATCCAGCTACAGGGCCAATCTATGTAGAGACTGCTCAGCCAGGGGATATTCTTTCGGTTAAAATTGAGAAAATGGAACTGAAGAATGAAGGAGTCATGGCAACTGGGCCCGATTTAGGAGTTATGGGACACCGCCTCGAGAAATTCGAAGCAAAGATGATTCCCATTCGAGACGGAAAAGCTATTTTTAACGAAAGACTCCAAATTCCTCTAAATCCAATGATTGGAGTAATTGGCGTTGCTCCAGCTGGAGAACCCGTCTCCTGTGGAACTCCAGGTGAGCATGGAGGAAATATGGATACAAAGCTTATTACCGAAGGCGCTACTCTCTACTTCCCTGTTTTTGCCGAAGGAGCGTTATTCGCATTAGGCGACCTGCATGCAGCGATGGGAGATGGCGAAGTCGGTGTCTCTGGAATTGAAATCGCGGGTGAGGTAACAGTGACTCTGACAGTGATCAAGGGACAGTCTTTAAAGCATCCAGTGCTGATATCAGAAGAAGGAGTCGCAACGATTGTATCGGCAGCAACGTTAGACGAGGCTGCCAAAACTTCTGTCGAAGAAATGATCGACCTGCTCCTCCCCAAAACCGATTTGCCATTGAGCCAACTAACAATGCTGATGAGTGCAGTTGGACAGACCCAAATATCGCAAATTGTCGATCCGCTTGTAACCGCCCGATTTTTCGTACCAAAATATTTATTAGACGCTTATGATATAAAATTGTTCGACTAAGACTTTTTTTCTGATTTTGATTAAAATCATTTTTGGAGTCTTCCTTGGTTACTAAATTAGGGGTCATTTCTTTGGATTTGACACCCTGCGCCATACCAAGGAGCTCCTTTTTTTCATGTACTTTTAACTTTAAAAAATAGGAACGTACGAGAAAGGAATGACATGTGAAAGCAAGAGATATCTACTAAAAATCAAATGATTAATTGTGTTGATAGAATCCAAATAGATCAAAGGTCAGTGTTACACAGGGTAAAGCTCAGGACCTTGAGATATTAGAAAACTTTTTTTGGAGGATTTCCTATGCAAAGACTGCCGCTCATCATGGTACGTTCCCTATCAAATATTCCCACCCATCCTGTTCCAGAAGCTTATCATATTAGAAGTTTTGAAAATGATGAAAAAGATTGGGCTGCCATTTTAACAAATGCCGGAGAGTTTGATTCGGTGAATGCAGGGCTGGATCGCTTCAAGCAAGAATTCGCTCCTTATCCAGCCGAAGTCAGAAAAAGGATGTTTTTTCTCGAAAATGAAGCTGGACAAGCGATAGGTACCGCAAGCGCCTGGTATGGGGAGCTGAACGGCGAGGAAATGGGGCGGATCCACTGGGTGGGAATTGTGCCGGAATACCAGGGGAAAAAACTAGCAAAACCATTGCTCGCCTTCTTGCTCCAACAATTGGCCAGCACACACCAAAAAGCCTATCTGAAAACCCAGACAACCAACCTTAAAGCCATTAACGCTTACTTGAGGTTAGGATTTACACCGTATATACAAGACGACACAGCAGGAGCGATTTGGGAGCAAGTATATACAGAATTAAATACAATGAGACAATAAAGATATAAATTTGTTAACTGGATATCACCCTAATTATCCGTCTTGAAGTGATATCTAAGAATAGCCGCCAGTCCGGCGCCATGCTTAAAGGTCCCTTCGGCCACCAGATTCTTTAACTCTTCCATCGACATCGTATGCAGTTCAATTTGCTCGCTGTTTTCAAGCTTTTGTTCTGTCTTCGTCAAGCCAGCGGCGGCAAACAGGAAGATTTCCTCTGTTGTTGATCCTGGAGAAGGATAAAAGCTTCCGAGATCAAGCCAATGCTCAGCAACGAAGCCTGTTTCTTCCTCCAGCTCTTTTTTGGCGATCTCAAGCGGAGAGCTTCCCTCAGGTTCTATCATTCCTGCTGGCAGTTCCCATTGCCAGTCTTTCATCGCATGGCGATATTGATTAAGACAAACGACCTCATTGTTTTCCGTTACCGGAAGGATGCAGACTCCTTTTGCAAACTCCAAATACGAAAAGGTCTTCTCTTCCTCATTTGGCAAAATAACCCGATCAACAGTAACCTTGAATCTGTCCACTTTTTTCGTGGTTGATTGCGTAATTTTCCAAACCATTTTCTTCGCCTCGCTTTCTGGGTTACTTTTAAGAAAAAAGCAGCAAATATCTATTTTTACTAGACATTTGCTGCTGGTATTTTACAAGTGCGAAACAATCATTTCCGCTACTCCATCCAGTTCAAATTCTCCCATCCCAGATGGCAGCATGAAATGGTCCCCCTTCTTAAACTGATACTTCTCGCCGCTAAAAATGAGTGATCCTGTACCCTCAATGACACTGACCAGTTGGAAGGAAAGGTCCTGATTCCATTTAGCTGAGCCTGCCAATTCCCATTTATGGACAGTGAAATAGTCACTTTTCACAAAGGTAGTAATTTTCATATCGCCTGATGTGTTGAAAACAGGCTTGGTTTCCGGCTTTGCCGCAGGAACAGTCGTTACCGCAATCGATTGCTCGATATGCAGCTCGCGCAGATTGCCTTCCTTATCCTTGCGGTCATAATCATAAACCCTGTAAGTTGTATCCGAATTTTGCTGGGTTTCCAGAATGACAATTCCTGCTCCGATTGCATGAATTGTCCCACTTGGAACAAAGTAAAAGTCTCCTGGCTTTACAGGCACCCTTGTCAGGAGTTCTTCCCATTTGCCGTCATGAATCATCGCCGCAAGCTCTTCCCTTGATTTTGCGGTATGGCCGTAAATGATTTCCGCACCTTCCACGCAATCGATGATATACCAGCATTCCGTCTTACCCAAGTCCCCTTCATGCTTAAGACCATACTCATCATCCGGATGCACCTGAACCGATAAATCTTGAGCAGCATCAAGAATTTTCGTCAACAGCGGAAAACGGTCCCCCTCAATATTTCCGAACAACTGACGCTGATTTTCCCACAACTCGCCTAATGTTACCCCCTTATGCTCCCCGTTCTTCACAATACTCTGGCCATTGCTGTGAGCAGCAAACGCCCAGCACTCGCCAGTCTGGTTAGAAGGAAGCTCATAACCAAAAGATTCAAGCTCCACCCCTCCCCAAATCCGCTCCTTAAAAACCGGTTCAAAAAATAGTGGTTGTTTTGACATGTTCATAAACCTCCATAGTAACGATTCCATAACTACCATATTAAAAGACATTTTCGCGAAGGGCAATGTTTCCTTCCTATTCTTGTATTGCATTTCTGGCAAGTAAGAGAGAACCTATAATTCCTGCGTCATCACCAAGACCTGGGCTTACGATATAATCGGACAACCTCGGCAAGGCAACATAGTCATTCAGTAACTCTTGTAAGTATTTTTGGAAATACGAGAATACTTGCTTCTGATTCATCACTCCCCCGCCAAGGATGATTTTTTTCGGTGATAAAATCAAAATATATTGCATAAGAGCTTGGGCGATATAATATCCTTCCAAATCCCAGACTTCTTCTCGACTAACCAGTTCAATCCCTTTCGCTCCCCAACGCTCCTCAATAGCAGGACCTGCGGCAAGACCTTCGAGGCAATCCGAGTGGTAAGGACACTTTCCTTTATAGTGATCCTCCGGATGCCGTCTTACAAGGATATGCCCCATTTCCGGATGGGAAAGTCCCTGAAGCAGTTTTCCTTGAACAACTGCGCCAGCCCCAATGCCAGTTCCAACGGTTATGTATAAGCAACTATCCAATCCTTTCGCTGCACCAAATGTGGCTTCACCCAATGCCGCTGCATTCACATCTGTATTAAAGCCAACAGGAACCCCTAACGCCTTTCTTATTTCCTGGACAAAAGGATATCCACGCCAACCGGGCTTCGGAGTCGAAGTAATCGAACCATAGGTTTCACTATCCAAGTTTACGTCAATAGGCCCGAACGAACCAATCCCAATCGCTTCGACCCCATGCTTAGAAAAAAAGGCTATCACTCTAGGTATTGTTTCCTCTGGAATAGTAGTTGGAATCTGAATTCGTTCCCCTATTCCCCCTAATTCATCTCCCACCGCACAAACAAACTTCGTACCCCCTGCTTCAATAGCTCCAAGCATTTTGCTAACCTCCATTTCTGTATTCACTAATAACAATATAAGTCTTTTTCTTTCAAACTAAAAGCTTTCCATACAAAAGAGAAGTGCATTCTACACACTTCTCCGTGTCTCTAACTTTTTCTCAATCCGATAAACTCTAGCCTCATATGGCTGTAGCTCAATAACTTCTATATCATCAATTTGATAGTTCGCCAAAATCAGTTCTTTCAACTTAAAATTCAAGTATGAAGGAAGATCAAGCTGAGATTTCTGGTCAGAGATATTCAGAATCACTAGCCAGCGTTCATCTTCCAACTCCCTTGTATAAACATAAATTTGAGGATGATTGTCCATGTAAGTTTCAAAAGTCCCATACACCATGACTTCATTTTCTTTCGCAGCTGGATAAGCTTCTTATAGAAATAGAAAACTGAATCCTGGTCAGCTATAGCCTGTTCAACATTGATTTCCTTGTAGTTTGGATTGACTTTAATCCATGGTTTTCCTGTAGTGAAACCGCCATTTACAGACATATCCCACTGTACAGGTGTCCTGAAATTATCGTGGGAAAGCAGCTGCAGACTTTCCAGGACCTCTTCTGGAACGCGGCCTTTTCCTACTTCTTTCTTGAACTTATTCTTTGTGGAGATATCATTATAATCATCAATCTATTCAAATCTGATCCCAGTCATTCCAATTTCTTCACCCTGGTAAACATATGGCATTCCTGGCAGAGTATGAAGCAGGGTCGCAAAACATTTAGCGGATTCTACCCGGTAAGTAGTATCATTCCCAAACCTGGTTACAATTCGTGTATGATCATGATTATTCAGAAACTGAGAATTCCAGCCTTTTTCCCACAAGCCTTCATACCATCTCTTTTGAATTTCTTTAAATCTAATCAAGTCCCATGAAGCCATATCATCACATACTTCAAAATGAAATAGTGTGTGAAGCTCCTTTCTTTGTTCACCAACATAAAGCACACCATCTTCAGGTGTAACAAACGGGATTTCCCCCACTGTGAACACATCATAATGACGGAGAACTTTTTCATGCATTTCCTGCAGATACTCATGAATTCCAGGGTTATTCCCTAAATAGGAAATATCCACTAGATTATTCGCATCGGGGAATCCGTCGATTTTAGCGAGCAGGTTTATGACATCCATGCGAAATCCATCAATCCCCTTTTTCAGCCAAAAGTGCATCATCTCATATATTTCTTCTCTGACATTTTGGTTTTTCCAGTTCAAATCCGGTTGCTCGACAGCAAATGAATGGAAATAGTATTCGCCTGTCTGCCTATCGTACTCCCAAGTTGATGGGGAAAAATAGGAACGCCAGTTATTATGTCTTTTTTCCCAAATATAGTAATCTCTTTTAGGATTATCTTTTGAAGAACGTGATTCAAGGAACCACGGGTGTAGATCTGATGTATGGTTAACAACAAGGTCCATGATCAACTTCATGCCTCGTTTGTGAACTTCATCAAGCAGCCTGTCGAAAGTTTCCATCGTTCCCGCCTTCTTCATCACTCCCTGGTAGTCTGCGATGTCATAGCCATTATCTACATCTGGTGAATCATAGAAAGGATTTAGCCAGATGACATCGATCCCCAATTCTTTTATATAATCAAGTTTTTCTATGACCCCCTGTAGGTCGCCGTATCCATCTCCATCTGTATCGTGAAAGCTTCTCCAATAGATCTGATAGACTACAGCTTCCTTCCACCACGTTTTTTTCATCTGTCCTCTCCTCAAGCAATTTATTTTGTCACTATAACCTCATAGCCAGTTGTATTTTCAACAACTGCAACATCAATTTTTCCAGTCTCTCTATTTCTCTCCACCTGTAGCGATAATACACCTGCAGCAATAGACAGCCTGTCCACTGTCAAAGTGTTCATGCCTTCAATAAAGAAAGGATTCAGATGTATTTCTTTCTTAACAGAATTCGGATGGATTCCGAGGATAGATTGCACAAAAGCGAACGAAGTCGCTGCAGACCAGGCCTGAGGGGAGCATGTTGTTGGATAAAGAACCGGGTATCCAACCTCTTCCCCATGTCCGCAAAATAATTCAGGAAATCGCTGGTATTCGAAATGCTTAGAAGCCTCAATTAGTCCGGAAATCACTTTGCCTGCCTGCTGCTTGTACCCTAGTTTGCTGAGCCCAAGAAGAATCATTCCATTGTCATGCGGCCAGACACTTCCATTATGGTAGCTCATCGGATAATATCCTGCTGCTTCCACGCTCATCGTCCGAATTCCGTATCCGTTGAACATATCATCCTGTACCAGTCTGTCAGCCACCTTTTCAGCACGTTCTGTTTCAGGCAGCATCGAAAATAACAGGTGTCCAGGATTTGAAGTCACTGACTTAACTTTGTCATTGTCTTTATCCAAAGCAATCGCATAAAATTGTTCCTCTTCCATCCAGAAAGACTTTTCAAAGCTATCTTTTAATCTTTTAGCTTCTTCTTCCAGTTTGCCCGCCAATTCTTTTTTTCCTAAAGTCTGTAAAATTGGTGCCAGGGTATTTTTAGCCTGGTATATATAGCCCTGGACCTCGGAAAGGGCGATTGGCGACTTCGCATATTCCCCATTTTCATGGACGAGCGAGTTGCTAGAATCCTTCCATCCCTGATTTGGAAATCCTTTTTCAGCCTCTTGATGATAGGAAATAAATCCTGTCCCCTCTTCAGCAATTTCATCGATCCATTCTAACGCTCTCTGAATGTTAGGAAGTAATTCTTTCACAAGTTCCAGATCCCCGGTCCAATTGTAATACTCACCAACCACCACAAGAAATAAAGGAGTAGCATCGATCGTTCCATAATAAGGACTAAATGGAGATTGTCCTGTTGTCACAAGTTCCCCGAAGCGGATTTCATGCATGATTTTCCCTGGCTGTTCATCACGCCATTTATTAACTTTAATTCCCTGGTAATGTGCTAATGTCCTAAGCGTACCTTTTACTTTGTATGGATTTAAAGGAAGCATGAATAAGGAAGTAATCAGGCTATCCCTGCCAAATGGCACAGCAAACCATGGAAGTCCAGCGACCGGCATATCCCCATACCCTACATCAGTCATCAGCATCCTCACATCTTGTACGCCGCGGTCATACAAACTATTAAAAAGCGGCAGATCCGACTTTATCGCTGTTGTTTCGCTCTTCCACTGCTGATAAGAATCTTCGAGCAGTTTAAAAGCTTCTTCATAAAAGAGTGCCTTTCCGCCTTCTCCACCGATTAGCGGGGCAACCGTCACCAAAATTTCCCGCCTTTCCTTCGGCTCTAGCTCAAGCGAGAAGGATACAGTGCCATGCTCATCAATCTTCTGTGCAGGACAATCCCATTTGATCAAAGTTTCTCTTAAAATATCATCTGCCCCCTGGTAACGAATGGTGTATTCGTTCTCGCCAACTTTAGGGGCCAGCTTTTTGCCTACATTTCCTTCACGATAATGGCGAACAATGAACATATCCTGGAAATCAGCATCAAATGATATAAAAAGTTCTGTGCTTCTTGTTTGTAAAAAATAGTTGGTTAAAATGATTTTTTCATAGAGAACACCATCAAAGATGAATCTTTCCCTTTTTAATTCAACAGCACCTGTGTCGTTTACATTTTTCATCAAATGAATACTGGCAAGATAGCTTTTGTTTGATTCTGATGATAATAATTCAAGTCTCTCTCCGTCCACAAGCACTTCAAGTCCGCTTAAGAACCGGGTATCCTTCGTATACAATCCGTACCCATTGTCCAGGTTTGAAGTGATATCTCCGTTCTTCTCCGTCAGGAAAAATAAATCTCCTTCTTTAATGACACTGTAATCCATAATCCGCACATCCTTTAGAAGTAAAATAAATCTTAATTTGCCCGATTAGCCTTTAAGGCCTGAATTCGAAATACCTTCCATATACTGTTTCTGGAAGACAAAGAAGAACGCCAGAATCGGCAAGGTTGTCAATACAACACCAGCCATGACCAAAGGCGTGTTCTCGAAGAACATATCTTTGACACTGTTCAATCCGACAACAAGTACATATTTTTCAGGTGTATTGGCCAGAGTACTTGGAATCAAGTAACTGTTCCATGTCCCAGCGAATGTCAAGATCGCAACAGTAATCAGGACCGGTTTGGACAATGGGTAGACAATCCTCCAGAAAGCTCCCATCTTGGTCAGTCCGTCCATGCGCGCAGCTTCTATCAATTCATTCGGCACTCCGATGAAAAACTGGCGAAGCATGAAAATATAGATAGCTTGATAGAGAAATGGAATCGTCAGGGCTGCAAAAGAATTCAGCCATCCCAACTTAGCCATATTCACATATACCGGTATCAGGATCATGTGATATGGGATCATCATTGTGATGACGACAATCCAGAAAATTAATTTCTTCCCGAAAAAATCGAGCTTCGCTAGAGCATAGGCAGCCATCGGGTTGATGATAAGGTTGCCGATCAAAATGATTCCCGTCATGACGACCGTATTAAAAAGCCATTTACTTACACTGTAGGCATCACTCGTGAAGAATGTTTTATAGTTATCAAAGGTCCAATTTTCCAACCCTGTGAATGTATTAACATATTTTATTGGAATAAAGGAAGTGTACAGAGTATATAAAAAAGGTGCTGAAAACACCAAAGCAAGTAGCACAATTGCAGTATAGATGCCTATTTTCGATACTTTATTTGTAAAAATCATTTTTATCACTCCTTATCGTCCAATAGTTTTTTCTGCAGAACCGTAATCAGCATGATTATAAAGAAGAAGATAACAACAGCCGCACTTCCGTATCCCAGATTCATATAGCGAATCCCATGCTGATAGAAATAGGTGATGACCGTGCTTGTCGCTCCAGCTGGTGAGCCAAGAGCGCCATATCTGGAAATTGCCGCGATTTGGTCAAAAATCTGGAAGCCAAGAATTGTTCCGACAGACACGACAAAGAATGTTACAGGCTTCAGCATAGGCACAGTAATGAAGCGGAATTTTTGCCATGCATTTGCCCCATCGATGACACTTGCTTCATACAGTTCTTTCGAAATTTCTTGTAAAGCCGAAAGGTAAACAATCATCGTAAATCCGACCTGCTGGAAGATGAACAATAAAGTGACAAACAATAACGCATATTTCGTACTTGCAAACCATGTTACATTTTCCATGCCAAAAGCCGTGAAAAACTTCGTAACAAATGTGTTTTCTTTAAAAAGCATCATCGCTACAGTAGTCAGTGCAATTTGTGAGGTAATATAAGGAATAAAAAAGATGGTGCGGAAAAGTCCTTTTCCTTTGATTTTTTGATTAACCAAAATCGCCATCACGAGCCCCAAGACAGTCTGTACTGGCACTGCAATCAAAACGATTTTAAGGGAATTGCCCAAGGCCTGGTAAAATTGCGGATCGTGAAGGATGAGAACGTAGTTTTGTAATCCAATGAATTTTCCCTGACTCAAATCCATGAAATTGACTTCCTGGAAGCTTCTTACAAACGATTCCATGAAAGGATAAAAGAACCACCACCCCCATAATATTAAAAAAGGCAGCGAGAATACCCATCCGACAAATTGGTCAGAATCCGCCAGTGACCTTAAAGAGAATCGTGGTCTTGTTGTCTGTTTTTTAATTTTATTTCTGCCGGCGTAAGTATCTGCCTTCAACATACGCTTTCCTCCATTCTTTTTTGTACATATTGTCTAAAAAATTGAAGTGCCGAACCCCACTCCACGGAATGGGGTCAGACACTTACGGCTATACCATTTTTTCAATTTATATCTGATAGTGTAATTATTTAATTGACTGCTGGATACTTTCCAGTATATCTTTAGCTGACTTACCGTTTCCGCCTAAGACTTTCGCTTCGAGCTCTTCAGACAACTTGTCTGTAAACATTTTTGTCTTTTCTGGGTATTCCCAGTCCGTGCTGTAGTCAAGTGCTTTTTCGATTTCCTTGAACTCTGGATTCTCGTTGAAATACTGCTCTGACAAAGCCGTTCTTGATGGGTTATGTCCAATAGCCATGAATTGCTTCTGTACTTCTTCGCTAGTTAGCTTGTAAGCGGCCTGTACGGCAGCTTCTTTATTCTTCGAATCCTTCAAAAGGACATATGCATCTGAGATCATGCTGCTTCCTTTTTCAGTTCCTTCAGGAATAGGTAGTACTGCATATTTCAAATCCGGATTCGCATCCTTTAGGAAAGCCTTATACCAATAGCCACCTGTAGTCATTGCTGCTTTTTCATTTGCAAATACTTCGCCGTCCCATCCTAAGCCAAGTTCTTTAGGAGTGACTGCTAGCTTTTCTTCATACATTTTCAATACAAAATCCATTGCTTTTATGTTTTCTTCAGAAGCAATATTGTCACCGTAATTCCATCCGCCACCATAGCTTTTCAGGTAGTTTGTGATATGGTACGGATGAAGATTGATACCAATCCCGCGCACTTCCCCTTTTGTCAGTATTTTTGCTGCTTCATATACTTCATCCCATGTCTTTGGATATTCGCCCAAACCGGCTTCCTTCCACATATCTTCATTGATAAAGAACATTGCCGCATTCATTGTGTTCGGGATTCCATACTGTTTGTCGTCCACTTTCCATACATTGACGACATTTTCATTAAAGATGCTCATATCCAGATTTTGTGATTTAATATACTCATCTAATGAAGTGAAAAGCCCTTTAGAAATATACTCATAAGCACCCTCGTTAGATACTTTGATAAAGTCGGGAGCTACACCTGCTGCGATTTCTGCCGGAAGAGTATCCCAAAACTGTTCACTGCTTGGATATTGTTTAATTTCCAACTGAAAATCGTTATTTTCTTCATTAATCTTCGCCGCTGCATCTTTATAAAGCTTTAAGTCCTCTGCTGTTCCCCAGAATCCCATTGTGACAGTTTGCTTTCCACCAGCATCACCGGAACCGCTTTCATTTTTCGTATTAGAGTTGCCGCAGCCTGCTACCAGCAGCATCATCAAGGCAATTGCTAAAACAGCTATTTTCTTGAACATTTTTAAACCCCTCTCATCTTGTTATATTGTTTTCTAACTCTAATAATAGCGCTTTCAATCGTGTGAAAAAATTAATCAATCAATCATTTTTTTAATCAAATAGATCTTTTAACGAAAAATAATTTTTGGTATTTAATATTATTGGTATTTTTTTAATAAAATCATCTCATGAAAAAAGCAGGCTCTTTCCTAGAGTCTGCTCTTACGGTATTCTTTTGGTGTCATGCCGACGTGTTTATTAAAAACGATGTTAAAATGGACCTGGCTATTGAAACCAACCATTTCCGCGACCTCATAAATTTTGTAATGGTACTCTTTAAGAAGCTGTTTTGCCTTGCTGACCCTGATTTCATTTACATAATCCAGCAGGCCCCTTTCCATTTCTTTATTGAAAAGCTTGCTTATGTAATTAGGGCTGACATAGAACTCTTCCGCCAGCTGCTTTAATGAGATATCCTGCTGATAATTTGCGTTAATATAGTTTAGAATGTTTGTCGTGAGTGGACTTAAATTCAATGCAGATTTACTGCCTGTCTCGATTTTTTTTATAAGATAAGCTGAAAGCTGGTCATAGCTGATGATCTCGTCTATCTCTTTTTCAGACTGAAAATATTCTGTTTCTTCTTGCATCACAATGAACAGGAAGCCTTTATAAATCTTTTTAAGATCCTCTTCATTTAGGCATCTGGTTTCCCAGATAAATTGGTCCCATTTAGGAAATTCTTCAAGAAAATCTTTGGTGTAACCTTCTTGAAGAAATCCTTTGAATCTTGTTATGAAGGAATTTGCCTCTTCAAGGCAAGCCTCCTTCTCGGATTTCTGAAATTGAAGAACAAATTTGTCTGGTTCGAAAAAAGCATTATTTAGAGCCGATTTTGCGTCTGTATATGCATTTTTGATCCCACTGAAACTACTAATTTGTTCACTTAAGCCAATCAGTATATCGATATTCATCAATCGTTTTATTGAATTAATTGTGAATTCAGCAAGATTATTGATCTTTACCTGGATCTCTTGAGTGCTGTGGCTCTTACTTTGACTAATCAGCAGGACATATTCCTCTTCATCCACCGAAAAAAACTCTGTTTCTTTTTCTTTGGAAACGATTTCTTTCATAAGATTCATGAACGATTTTTTAAAAAAAGATCGCTCATCATTCGAATACCTATTCAGTACTTGAGCAATATTTCTTACTTTCATAACCAGGACTGTAAGATTATGTTCCTTTATCGTCAGCAAACCAGGGTCTATATCCAAGCTTCCATGGAGGAGTGCGTTATAAAGCGCTCCATTTTTCACCATGGTATCTTGATTAAACACAACCGCTTTTGCATTGGTCTTTTCTTCCTTAACCTGATTGAGAGCTTCCGCAATCAATGAACCGTTCATCGTTGGCTTATGGAAATAATCCTTTGCTCCTAATTTCATTGCCTTTTTTACATGGTCAAGATCATCAAAGCTGCTTAAAACAATTATATATGTTTCGATTTTTTTCTGCTGAAGCTCCTCTAGCACTTGTATTCCATCTTTTTTTGGCATCTTAATATCAAGAATAACAACATCCGGTTTTAGATCTTCAATCATTCTTACTGCTTTTTCACCATCTTCAGCTTCACCGGCAATTTCGTATCCATTTCCTTCCCAATCATAGCTCGACTTAATTCCAATTCTCACTAGAGGTTCGTCATCAACGATTAAAATTTTCACCATATCACCTCGATTCTATTTCATGATAGGCAACTCCATTTTTGCTATAGTTCCATGGTTCTTTTGACTTGTTAAATACAATCCATATTCTTTGCCAAAATTCAACTCTATTCGTTTTTTGATGTTGCCGATTCCAATTGAATTTAGCTTTTGATTACTAGTCTGACTATCGTCTATCTTTTCATCAGGTATCCCGCTCCCATTATCTTTCACAATTAAAATGAGCTTATCATTTTCTTTATAAACTTTAATTTCCAATAACCCTTTTTCCTCAACTTCATCAAAGCCATGGAAGACCGCATTCTCCACCAACGGTTGAAGAAGGAATTTTAAAGTTTTATATTCAAGCACATCTTCCTCTATTTCGTATTTTACATCAAACTTATTGAAATACCTTAAATCAAGTATTTGAATATAGTCTTTGATAAAATCTGTTTCTTCCTTTACTGTTACCAAATCGCCTTCCGTTTTAGCAGTAAACTTTATAACAGATGAGAATGAATTTAAGGCGTCCTCAATTCCGCTAGCACCCTGCATTTTGGCCATCCATTTAATCACGTTTAATGTATTATACATAAAGTGAGGTCGAATCTGAGATTGCATAGCAAGCATCTCATGCTTCCTTTTTTCCGACTCCTCCAGATAAATCTTCGAAATCAAATTCCTGATCTGATCCAGCATCGCATCAATCGTAGTGCTGATCCTCCCAATATCTCCCCCAGTCAATCCAACTTTTATATCCAGGTCACCTTCAGATACTTGCTGCATTTTCTTCTCAAGAATTGATAGAGGCTTTGTTATGCCAGTCGCAATATAAATAGACGCCAAAATTGACAGAATGAGTCCAAATGTAATAATGATAAACATCAGCTTTAAAATTGTATTAAGAAGCTGGAACAATTCCCTTTTAGGGATGACTGTAACTGCACGCCACTCTGAAATGTCCGAAGTTGAAGTAAGTACAAAGGCATCTTGTTCATTAACCTTTTGCTCCTGTATGCGGTTTTTATAAACAATAGTATCTTTAAAAACAGTATTTAGATGCTGCCCAATGTCCGTCGTGTCTCTGCTATGAATGATTACATTTTCTTTATCTAGTAAATAAAACTCTGTATGCTCAGTAAAACCAATATTGCTCCAAAACTGTTTCAATTTATCAATATCAATATTAATCAGAATAATACCAATATCCTCACTTGTATAGGGATCAACGATGGCCCGACCAACTGAGACGACATACTCTTTCTTTTTAGTCAGTCTGTCACTATGGACACCAATTGGTACAAGCTCTCCGTTCTTGCTTAATATTTCTTTAATATATGATTCATTTAGATAATCCTTTTTCAAATAGGAATAATCCACAAATTGTACATTGCTTCTGCCAATAATGATTTTATCCTTCATATGATACAGAGTAACGGAATCGATGACATCAGAATATAAGAGGATATTATTTTGGATAACTGCATTCACTCTGTCAAAATCTTTAGACCTTTCAAACCCTGGGTTTTTAAGCTTCGAATAATCCTTTCGCAATATCTCAAAAATTTCCTGGTCATGAATCGGGTACATCGTCAACCGAAAGATTGAATTCAATGTCGTATCGATATTCCTGATAATTTGATCATTATTCAAACTGGCAGCAGACAGAGTCATATTTCGATTTGAGTCGAGATAAAGCCATGATAAAGTTCCGCCTACCGCCAAAAAAGGGATAATGATGAAACTTGAAAAAGAAATGATCAGTTTATATTTTAAGGTTAAGTTTTTAAATGTATTTAATCTTTTCATCATACTATTCCTCGCTGGCAGCATTGAATTTTTTTTATTGTAAATCGAACACGAGAGATTTAATTAGAATCTTATAACTCAATTTAACACAGATAATGTACGTACTGGGATAAGATAGTTAGAGAATAATAATTTTTTGAATATTTTACACTAAAGAATTTCTGGTTAACTTTCATCCATTCTTAATGTAAAGGTAGGGAGTTTAATGTAAGAGTGAGTATTCGGGGACGCATTCATCTGTAATATACGAAGAGGATACAATCTGCATTCTTCAAAGATTTTTCTGTTTACAATCTATTAACAGAGTCATGTTTGCATCGAAGGAACATAGCACGTTTTAAATTTATTAACGGAGCCCTTAATTTTATGAAGTACCTTATGAAAATGAAAGGTATTTCATTTGATTCTTCATTAATTTCTTGAGTAATTATAGACTTGAACCATTACTTCTTTACCTATGGCTGAAACAAAATGATATGCACTAAAGAGCTCCAGTTTTGACTGGAGCTCTTTAAAACTTTCAAGTAACTATTCGTAATCTTTCTACCGCCTTCCACAAAGCCACATTGGAGGTGGTAACAGCCTGTGCCCCTGCACGCAGGGCACAGTTAACTTCTTCTCTTGTGGTTACGAGGCCTCCTGTAAGGACGGGTATGTCGATATCATTGGAAATCTTCCTGATAAAATCAGGAAGGATTCCCGGAAGGATTTCCAGATAATCCGCCTGGGTTTTTTGGGCAATTTCGTAACTTTTTTTCAAAGCTTGTGAGTCGAGTAAAAAGACACGCTGGATAGTCAACAGGCCGCGTTTTTTAGCTTTAGCAAGAACGCTTGGTCTTGTTGAGATAATCCCAAATGGCTTGATATCCTGGCAAATATACTCAATCGAATATTCGTCGTTTTTCAGTCCTTGGATCATGTCAGTGTGGATTATTAACTTTTTGTTATATTCTTTCGCAAGCTCGGAAATGGGTTTCAAATGAATCAGATCGGTATCAAGATACACTCCGTATTCAAAGCCACTTTTTAAAAATAAATCATATTGGCACATATTCTTGGAAACAGGTATCAAACTTTGTCCATTAAAGTTCATAGAAACACCTTTTTTTATTTATTAAAGTCAATCCATTGTTTCCTTTAACTATAGCCATTCCCCGTCGCTCAGATAGTTTTCCTTTTTTAAGTTCTTAGTAATCTCTTTTCTATTCTGACACCATCTGGGAAGAAGGACTATCGGATAATCTTTTGGAGATTCTTTGTTTCTTCCGCAGAACCGATGACTTCCACAAGGGTTCCACCGATTCCTGATTGAACCACAGCTGCATATGCCCCTTCCACAAGTGGAGCATCCGCGATTTTAATGTATTTAGTGTCATCAAGCATTTCGAGTGCGAGCTCGGCGTTGATTAACGCGCTCCCTAAGTCAAACAAAACAGCAACGCCTTTTTCAGAGTATACAGATTGAATTGCCTGTTTTATTTTAAATACATCAGTTCCTATTTCATTCTCATCTGTTCCTCCTGCAATCGCAATCGGAACACTTTGCTTGATTTGGTTCAATAACTCCTCCAGTCCCTTTACAAGTTCAAGACTGTGGGATACTAAGACAATTCCTACATTGGTCATAATCCAACTCCCTCGCATACTCTTGCTAACTCTACAAATAATAAATAGGAGGAAGCAGCTCCAGGATCAATATGCCCGACAGATCGGATTCCGAGATAAGAGGCCCTGCCTTTTTTTGCTTCAAGTTTCTTTGTACCTTCCATTTTTTCCTTCACTAATTTTTTAAATTCATCCCAATCAACTTTTGGATGATTCTGTAAAAATTCAATGGCCGGAATCCAGACATCAAGCATGGTTTTATCCTCTAAGCGGGCTTTTCCTCTAAGCTTAAGACCCTCTAAGGATTCAAACAAAGCAGCGGCAAGTTCCTCTTTGGTTACTTCTTCTTTGTCTTTTAATGCTCCTCCAGCTTTTATAAATGCGGTTCCATATAGAGGGCCGGAAGCTCCTCCAACTTTCGATAGCAATACCATCCCTGCATCTTTAAATAAGTCAGCAGTAGTATGATATTCAGCTGTTTCTAGCTTTTTGTTTAATTCGTTAAAACCTCTTGCCATATTAATACCATGGTCCCCATCACCAATTGCTTGGTCAAGTTCAGACAAATACATTTTTTCTTGTTGGTAGATTTTATTAAGATTAATCAACCATAATTTTGCTTCATCAACTGTAAATGCCATAGATTATTCTCCTTTTTGTTATTTTTTGAATGCGATAGTATCAGCCTGCGCGTCAAGCAGCTCAGAAAGTTGCTGATCAAGTCGCAGAAGTGTGATGGAACAACCTGCCATTTCAAGTGAAGTCATATATTCACCGATAAAGGTTTCACGAACCGAGATATCCATTTCCTTTAAAACAGATGATACTCTATTGTTGACGATATACAATTCCATCAACGGTGTTGCTCCCAGCCCATTAATCATCACAGCGACTTCATTGTTTTTTTCAAGATGTAGCTGATTGACAACTTTGTTAAGAAGAATGTCTGCCACTTCATCAGCGGTTTTTATCTCACTTCGTTCTATCCCTGGCTCGCCATGAATGCCAGTTCCAATTTCCATTTCATTCTCATCAATAGTAAAACCAGGCTTTCCTGCAGCAGGAATTGTACTTGGTGACAAGGCCATTCCCATGGTGCTTAAATTGGCGACAACTTTATTTGCAACCGCTGCCACTTCTTCCAATGTTGCGCCTGTTTCCGCCAATGCACCAGCAATTTTGTGTACTAAGACGGTTCCAGCAATACCGCGTTTGCCAACTGTATATGTAGAATTTTCAACTGCGGCATCATCGTTGACGATTACTTTTTCAACTTTAATCCCTTCTACTTCAGCCAATTCAGCTGCCATTTCAAAATTCATTACATCTCCAGTGTAATTCTTAATTACCAGAAGAACTCCCTTTCCACCATCCACAGCCTTAATCGCTTCAAAGACCTGGTCTGGGGTCGGAGATGTAAATACTTCCCCCGCCACTGCCCCATCAAGCATTCCTTTACCGACATAACCTCCATGGGCTGGTTCATGGCCGCTTCCCCCGCCAGAGACTATGCCTACTTTACCCTGAACAGGAGCATCTGCTCTTACAACTACATTTGTACCTGGAACCTGCTTTACCTTTTTTGGATAAGCTGCCACAAATCCAGCAACCATCTCCGAAACAACGCTTTCAGGATCATTAATCAATTTCTTCATCTAAAACCCTCCTTTTTCTGTTTCTACTATTATTAAATGCAAGAAACATGCCATAAAAAATTACTGCTTTATTCAAGGTTGACTACACCATTAGGGTAATTTTTATCAAGTGGGTTGATATTTTCTCCCAAGTATATGGTCTAAATTATATTTCCTTAGTTTGCTTGCGGCGGTTTTATGTGTGATTCCCAATGCTTTCGCCAGTTGGTTGTAACTAGGATAAAAGTGTGCAGCATGCTCAAAGATTTGTTTCTCATAAGCCTCCAAAGTCAATATATCATCACTAAAATTAACCTGTAAGTTCTTCCTGCCACGGTTGGAAATGTATTGAGGTAGATCCCTACAGTACAACATTTCATCTCCTGATAGAGCCACGGCGCGTTCTATCGTATTCTGTAATTCCCTAATATTCCCTGGCCAATGATATTCTCCGAGCCCTTCCAAAAATCCTTGTTCATAATGTTTGATACTTTTTCCCAGCAGGCGGTTATAATACTTTCGAAAATGATCTACCAGGAGAGGGATATCACCTTTGCGATTTCTCAATGGAGGCAAGTGCACTGGAATAACATTTAGGCGATAGTATAGATCCTCCCTGAACTTCTTTTCGTCCATCATTTTGGATAAATCTTCATTAGTGGCTGCAATGATTCTTACATCCAAACTGATTGTTTTATTTCCTCCCACCCTTTCGATTTCTCGCTCCTGCAACACTCTGAGAAGCTTTACCTGAACTTCTAAATTCAAAGTACCAATTTCATCAAGGAATATCGTTCCCTTGTCGGCGAGTTCAAACTTCCCTTGTCGTGTTTTATCTGCCCCCGTAAATGCACCTCTCTCATGTCCAAACAATTCACTCTCGATCAAGTTATGTGGAATGACTGAACAATTAACCCTGATGAATGGTTTGTTTTTACGATTACTGGATTCATGAATGGCACGTGCAACGAGTTCCTTTCCTGTTCCGCTTTCACCGGTAATTAACACCGTAGAGACCATCTTTGAAACCTTGTTGGCAATGGTCAAACTATCCATCAATGCCCCGCTCCGTCCGATAATCGAAGAAAAGGAATCATCCAACTGTAAATGCTTGGATAGCTCATCTTCAAGGTATTTCGCACGTTCTTCCATGGCTTCAAGCTTATTCATTAATGACTTCACTTCATTCCATGGACTTAATGAAACGACAGAACCATGAAACTTACTATCTATTAATATAGGATTCACTTTGACAACATATGATTCATTATGAATAATTTTAATATCATTGTAAAAAGCATTTTTCTCGGCTGCAAGTTTTGTCCATGCCCTTTTCCCTATAAGATTTTCCGCAAACCTCTCCCTATCCATACTATCCAACAGCTTGTCCATTTGTTCATTCATATACATACAAGTGCCGTCATTATCGGTGAGGGTGATATAATCTGTAACCGAGTCAAGGACAAGATTTAACAGTTCTTGAAGCTCTCGTTCTTTTTTTAGTTCCGAATTTATTTTTTCTAAATCAGAGATGTCCTGAAAAATCGCAACTGCCCCGATCAATTTGCCATCAAGATAAATAGGTGCGCGATTTACCAGAATCGTATTGTTTTTCAGCATTTGTTTTTCGGCAAATCTTGTCTGCCCAGTTTGTAGGATATCCTGGAGTCTCGAATGCGGAATTACTTTATCTGCTCTTCTATTTAACAGGTCGTTCGCAGATACTTCTAAAAGTCGTACAGCAGCGTCATTTACAAAAGTTATTATATTTTTACTATTAACAACAATCATTCCATTAGGCATATTGGAAACAGCTTCCTGCATAACGACAGAATTTTCCATCAACAATCTATCTGTTTCCAGCTCTTGCATGCCTGCTTGTTCATTATTAGTAAAAAATCTTATGATTTTAGTTTTTAATTCAGGTGATATGATGTCTTCAAATATCAATTTAATATAATCACCTTGTTTTACTTTTAGAGAAACAAGAGAAAGCAAGTTAGTAATCCCCACACTTACCCCCTTGTATTCTATATTAATATTCTTCAGCTTCAGGTCGTCATTCACTGTATTTTGAAGCATCGCTATCAACGATGCAGCACTTCTGACATGCAAGCCATTTTTCTGCTGTACTTGAATAATCATTTCATGCATAGACTCCCCCCCTTGCTACTTCCTAAGAAAGCAATCTTTTAAATTAGTTTTTTTATTTTTCTTAGTATGATATTACCATACCATTCCCATTTAATAGAAACGGGATCGATCTGTAATCAAACTTTCACACAACTGGAGTGGTAGCCTTTTTAATTTCTTCTTTTAATTCCGCTTCAAATTTTTCTTTTTCAGCTTCTGTCCAGTTAAAGCGCTCAGCAATATAGGCACTTACTGCTTCTGATGTTTGGTATACTGTTTTTATATCAAACAATAAATCCCCTGTTCTTCTGAAATAAAAATCAACCAGAGTGGCGATAAACTCATATTCAATTCCATAGATTAGTTTCGCAAAGGTGACTAATGGGAGATTAAACTCCTGTGCTTCTTCTTTTCTCTCACTGACAAGATCAAAGACTGTTTGGACATTGGAACCATAAAAAGCTGCCAGTTTTTTTGCTTCTTCTTTTGAAAAACCAACTTTGATTCCATGACCCGCAGCTAAATCAACGTACCTTTCGAATTTATCTGAGCCGCCGAAATCTCCTCCTGAAATCGGAAGATCTTTCGTTTGGCTAGATTTGAGCTTTCGTCCTTCCTCTGTAAAAAATTTACTGGCAACAAGATCAACAATAGTTTCTGCCATTTTGCGATAACCTGTTAATTTCCCCCCTGCAATAGTAATCAGTCCTGTTTCAGATTCCCAGATTTCATCTTTACGAGAGATTTCAGACGGCCCTTTGCCTTCTTCATGAATCAATGGGCGAATACCAGCCCAGCTGGATTCAACGTCTTCAGGCTTTGCTTTTATCTCGGGGAACATGTAATTGATTGCATTGAGCAGATAATCCATGTCTTCCTTGTTCATCTTTGGATTGGCTTTATCTTTGTCAAAAAATGTATCAGTTGTTCCTACGTATGCCTTGTTTCCCCTCGGGATGGCAAACACCATTCGCTTATCTGGTGTATCAAAATACACTGCCTGCTTCAGCGGGAATCGTGACTGGTCGATGACTATATGGACACCTTTAGATAAAATCAGGCTCTTGCCTTTTTTGGAACCGTCCTTTTCACGAATATCATCGACCCATGGACCTGTGGCGTTGATGATTTTCCTTGCATATACATTATATACTTTGCCGGAAAGTTGATCTTTGACTGTAACTCCGGTAACCTTGCCTTTCTCATACAAAAGCTCATTTACCTTTGAATAATTCAAAGCATTTGCTCCCTTGTCGACAGCTGCCTTTATAACTTCAATTGTCAAACGCGCATCATCCGTACGATATTCTACGTAATAACCGCCACCCTTTAAGCCTTCCTTTTTAATAAGCGGCTCCTTGCGCAAAGTTTCTTCCTTTGAAAACATTGTTCGGCGTTCGCTCTTTTTTACGCCAGCAAGGAAGTCATAGACTCTCAAGCCAATTGAAGTAGAAAAACTGCCAAAAGTTCCACCCTTATGAAAAGGTAGCAGCATCCACTCTGGGGTAGTAACGTGCGGACCGTTTTCATAAACAATTGAGCGTTCCTTCCCGACCTCAGCCACAACCTTAACATCTAACTGTTTTAAATACCGCAGACCTCCATGAACTAGTTTGGTTGAACGACTGGAAGTTCCCGCAGCAAAGTCCTGCATTTCAAGTACCGCGGTACTTAACCCCCTCACGGTTGCATCCAAAGCAATTCCTGCACCAGTTATCCCACCTCCAATTACCAGTAAATCAAATGTATTGTTTTTTAAGTTGGAGATAATTTCATTGCGTTTTAAATTAGTGAACACGGTGATTCCCTCCTTAAAATAGAAAAAGAGGACCCGAAAAACATTACCAAAATAATGCTTCGCGGTCTCTCCAGATCTCATGCCATTTTATTAACTTGTATACTTTTCACACAATTTTTACGGTGAATTTATATATAGAAATTCTAAAAATAAATTATTTAAAAGCCATAGCTGCCTTTACAGCTTTTTTCCAGCCACCGTACAGCTGGCTGCGATCTTCCTCACCCATCTTCGGTTCAAATGAGCGGTCTATTGCCCACTGTGAAGCTATTTCGTCCTGGCTTTCCCAGTAACCAACCGCAAGGCCTGCTAGATACGCTGCTCCTAATGCAGTTGTTTCATTTACAACCGGTCTTTCAACTGGAACATTGAGTATATCACTCTGAAAATTCATTAGAAAGTTGTTCATAACTGCACCTCCGTCAACACGAAGGGTCTTCAACTCGATGCCTGAATCTGCTTCCATAGCGGACAGAACATCCTTCGTCTGATATGCCAGTGACTCAAGAGTTGCTCGTACAAAATGCTCTTTGCTTGTTCCGCGTGTCAACCCGAAAACAGCACCTCTTACGTCGCTATCCCAATATGGTGTTCCCAACCCGACGAACGCTGGAACAACATAGACACCGTCAGTGGACTCCACTTTTGTTGCATAATCTTCGCTATCCTTTGCACTCTTGAGCATCCTCAAGCCGTCACGAAGCCATTGGATCGCAGAACCGGCGACAAAAATACTTCCTTCAAGTGCGTATTCAACCTTGCCATTCAATCCCCATGCAAGTGTTGTCAATAACCCATGCTCTGATTTAACCGCTTTTTCACCGGTATTCATTAGCATGAAACAACCTGTTCCATAAGTATTTTTCGCCATTCCTTTCTCGAAACATGCCTGACCGAACAAAGCTGCCTGCTGATCGCCAGCTGCTCCAGCGATTGGGACTTCCTGGCCGAAAAAGTGGTAAGCAACTGTGTTAGCATACACCTCAGATGAAGGCTTAACCTCTGGTAGCATGGATGCTGGAATTTCAAGAATATTCAAAAGTTCCTCATCCCACTTCAAGTCATAAATATTGAACATTAGTGTCCGTGATGCATTGCTATAGTCCGTCACATGAGCACGTCCGCCAGAAAGCTTCCAGATTAGCCAGGTATCAATCGTACCGAATAACAGTTTTCCATCTATAGCCCTCTGTCTTGCTCCCTCAACATTGTCAAGGATCCATTTCACTTTAGTACCTGAGAAATAAGCATCAATTAATAATCCAGTTTTATCCCTGAAAAGGTCGTTATACCCTTTTTCTTTCAGCTCATCGCAAATTCCGCTTGTTTGTCTTGATTGCCATACTATTGCATTGTAAACAGGCACTCCTGTTTCCTTATCCCATACCACTGTTGTTTCACGTTGATTTGTAATACCAATTCCTGCTACTTGTTCAGGTTTTACATTAGCTTCAGATAAAACACTTGCAATAACAGCAAGAACAGAACCCCAAATTTCATTCGCATTGTGTTCAACCCAACCAGGCTTCGGGAAATGCTGTGTGAATTCCTTTTGAGCAACATGAACAATCTCTCCTGCTTTGTTAAAAAGAATTGCCCTTGAACTTGTAGTCCCCTGGTCTAAAGATAAAATGTAATTTTCCATTAATATACCTCCCCAAATTATTTAACCGCTTTCATTATTACGCTCCGATTTTAGATGCATCAAACTGTCCAGGTTGTTTTTTTCCAACTGTATAAGCTAACACCAAAACTGCTGCCGCTATGCTTACTACAAGCCAAAAAGTCCCTGTAATTTCTCCAGAAAAAAGAGCTTTGTATGCGACTGCACCAAGTGAGCCTCCTAAGAGCGGGCCAACAACTGGAATCCACGAATAGCCCCAATTAGACCCGCCTTTTCCCGGAATTGGCAGCAGAAAGTGGGCAATACGCGGGCCAAGGTCACGTGCCGGATTAATTGCATATCCTGTTGTACCCCCAAGAGACATACCGATTACTACGATCAACAATCCAACTGCTATTGGGTTCAATCCTTCAGTAAATTTGTTTGCTCCAATAAATAATAAACCTAATACAAGAATAAAAGTGCCGAAAATTTCACTAAATAAGTTTGAAAATGTGTTAGGAATTGCTGGTCCAGTAGAGAAAACACCCAATTTCGCGCCTGGATCATTAGTTGCTTTCCAGTGAGGAAGATAATGTAAGAATACTAGTGTTGCCCCAATTACAGCCCCAATCATCTGTGCCAAAATATATCCTGGTACATCTGCCCATGGAAATGAGCCATCAATCGCAAGTGCCAGTGTAACAGCCGGGTTAAGATGGGCGCCGCTTATCGAACCTACTGCAAAAACTCCCATTGTGACTGCAAGCCCCCACGCGATCGTAATAACGATCCAGCCAGCATCCTTTGCATAAGAATTTTTCAACGACGACCCAGCACCGATCCCAGCACCGAAAACAATCAAAATCATCGTGCCAACTACTTCTCCCAAAAATGGCGACATACACAATTCCCCTTTCCTGTATCCATAATGATGTATATACAACTAAGAAGGTGCAAAAAAAGAGAGACCCACAACAGAGCATACCTAAAAAACCAGGTATTTCCGTGTGAATCTCCCATTCTCCGTCACATTCTTAACTTGTAATTATAGTATACTTAAATTTGAAAACGCTGTCAACACGTTTACTTTATTATTTTGATTTTTATATTTCTTATAGAGTTTGTTGATCATTGAGCAAAATGTTTCCAACATTCTTTTTTTGATGTTGTAACCGCCTTTGCTCCAGCTTCTAATGCCTTTTCAACATCTCTTATACTCCTGATAAAACCTCCTGCGAACAGCGATATATTCATCCTTTCATTCACTTCAGTAATCAATTCTGGCACAATACCGGGAAGGACTTCAACAAAATCCGGCTGTGTATTCTCAAGAAGCTTATAACTTTTCTCAAGAGCATGTGAGTCTAGAAGAAAAACACGTTGAACCGCAATTATTCCCTTTTGCTTCGCTTTTAAAATCACGTTAGATTTGGTCGATATTAGACCATACGGCTTATATTCTTGGCTGATAAACTCTGTAGAGTAATCATCACTTTTGATTCCATGGATCATATCCATATGATAAAGCATCTTCTTTCCATGCGTTTCTGCCATCGCACTTACATACTTTAGCTGAGCAATATGCATTTCAAGAAAAATGCCAATCTCGTACGGACTTTTCAAAAACAATTCAAAATCCTTCATATTTGATGAGGCTGGGAGAATCTTTTGATTCATATGCTTCGCATCCTTTAAGCCTTTCCTTTTATGATAGAGGGAACTGATGGAAATATCAATATGGTTAAACTTCAATGATTCTTTTATTTGAGGAAATTATTTATTTAAAGCTGCTCATTT
Organism: Mesobacillus subterraneus; assembly: GCF_000934845.1. GTDB lineage: Bacteria > Bacillota > Bacilli > Bacillales > Cytobacillaceae > Mesobacillus > Mesobacillus stamsii. The sequence goes on along the minus strand of NZ_JXIQ01000095.1, from coordinate 43,585 downwards.
TTCTAGTATTGTAATTTCCACAAAATAAAATGGGACTTATAACCCTTAATTTAGAAAAAAGATGTGAAAATGAGAAAAACTAGATAATGTAAAACAGACACGGATAAAAAACTACCTATCCGTCTGTTTTACAGGTTTTTTTGTCGTATTATTATTTTATATCGTAAAAAGAGGGTGATTTTATGGGAGAGCATTATTTTTCGGATAAGCAAGTCGAGGAACTAATAAAAAACCCCAGTCACCTGAGGTTCTTTCCTTGATCAAACGTTTGATTAAAAATCACTTTACTTCATTCCTGAAATGGTATATCCATCTATTATATATTTCTGGAAGAGGATGAAGATGATGACGATTGGAACGACCATGAAGGTTGACCCGGCCATTTGCAAAGCGAAGTTCCCTCCATATTGACCTTTTAGCAGCTGCAGCCCTACTGATAATGTGTAAAGACTTTCATCGTTGGCAATGATCAGCGGCCACAAGAAGCTGTTCCAACCTGCAATGAACGTGAAAATTCCTTGTACTGCAAGAATTGGCTTTGTCATCGGCAGGACAATCTGCCAGAAAACTCGTAATTCGCCGGCGCCATCGAGTCTTGCTGCTTCGAGCAGTTCGTCTGGGATGGTGGTCATGAACTGGCGGAACAGGAAGATACCGAATGCCCCCACTAAACCCGGAAGCACAATCCCTGCCATTGTATTTATTAAGTGCATTTGGTTCAAAATCAAATATACGGGAATCATCGTTACCTGTCCTGGAATCATCATTGTCGCCAGAACCATGAAAAACAATTGTTTACTGCCTTTAAATTCAAATTTAGCAAAAGCATAACCGGCCATCGCATTTAAGAACAAGCCAACAAAAGACCAAAGAACCACGACGACTGTATTTTTCAAATAGAGGCCGAAATTCATATTCACAAAAAGGTTTTTAAAATTCTCGATTGTCCATTTTTCAGGGAACAGCGTCGGTGTTAATGCCATAACTTCACTTTCTGGCTTGAAGGCAGAAAGGATCATCCACACAAATGGAAGGGACACCAAAATACCGCCAAGCGCCAGGATGATACCCACAACCCATTGCTGTCTTCTTTCCTGCTTTATACTCTTGCTTAATGACTGATTGGAAACTGCACTGAATTTCATTTGTCTCCCACCTCTGCTTTCCTCAATAGTCCTGCTGTTTATTTTGGATCTTGAATTGAATCATCGTAATGATAATGATCGCAATGAATAATAGGAAAGATCCTGCTGCTGCATAGCCAAAGTTTGAGAACTGAAAGCCGTTTCGGTAGATGAACAGTGCAACAGAAGTCGTACTATCAAGCGGCCCTCCATTGGTCATGACAAATGGTTCTTCGAAGAACTGCAGCCAGCCTATCATTGTTGTAATCGATACAAAGAAAATGGCATATCGAAGCAACGGAATTGTGATCTTTGTAAGCTGTTTCCAATTGTTTGCACCGTCAAGCTGCGCAGCTTCATAATAAGTTTTTGGAATCCCTTGCAAAGCTGCCAGGAAAATGATCATATTAAGACCGATTGCTCTCCATAGCGCCAGCAAGATCAATGAAATTTTTGCTATGGTCGGGTCCTGAAGCCATGGTACATCCGGCAGGTGAAACAGGTTTAATATATAGTTGAATAAACCTAGATGAGGGTTGTACAGATAGCTCCAGACAACGGCAACCGCTACAACGTTTGTAATCGAAGGCATGTAGAAGACAACCCGGAAGGCCTTGAAAATACGCGCTTTGCCAAAATTGATCATTAAGGCTATAGCAAGAGAAAGAACAATAACGAGCGGTACACCAATCACAACATAAAACAAGGTATTCAAAATAGATTTGACGAATATCGGGTCACTTACCACTTCTTTATAATTTTCCAGGCCAACAAAGCTAACCAATGACCAATCGGCAATCCCGACTAAATCAAGATCCGTAAAGCTGATAAACAGCGCTACAAAGATAGGTAGTATCGAAAATAATGATAGAAGGATAATGGCAGGAGCTATAAAAAAGTAAGGAGTCTTGTTTGCCAAAAAGCTTTTCATTGTTAGTCCCTTCTTTCCAATTCCAGATTATACTGGACTAAAGTAGGTAACCGGCAGGCAAATACCTGCCAGTCCACTTGTTCTTAACATTATTTGGCGAGGAGTTCCTCGGCTTCTTTATCGAATGCATCCATTTCTTCCTGAATGTCAGCACCGCCGCGATAGATCTTTTCGAATCTCGTCAAGAAATCTTGGGCGATTTTCTCGAAAGGCTTAATTACAGGCATTGGCTGTGCATTTTCCAATTGATCCCCAAACACTTTGTAATATTGGTTTTCTTGAAGCTGCTTGTCATTCCATGCTTCTTTGTTAGCTGGCAATGTATTAGTCAATTCAAGCCATTTGATCTGAGTTTCAGGCTTGCTCATATAAGCAAGGAATTTAAGAGCTTCTTCTTTGTTTTTAGTGTATTGAAATACAGAAAGGTCAGATCCGCCTAAAATAGATGTGTTCGTATCCTTAGCTGGAAGGACCGCAGTCGCCCACTTGCCTTCTATCTCAGGTGCCTGGTCGTTAATCAGCTTCACCATCCAAGGGCCGGAGATGAACATTGGCAAAATCCCCTCACCTTTAAACGCCTGGATAATATCAAGTCCGAGGTCAACTGGAGCTGAACCATCCTTGAAAAAGCTATTCATGTATTCCACTGCTTCGACAAATTCTGGTTCGTTGAAATAAGCCTTATTTCCTTCGATTAGCTTAGATCCATTCTGCCGCGCAAGCATGAAGGATAGGCTCTGCTCATTTGTATCGATGCTAATGCCATATTTGTCATCGCCGCGGTCATTTAGCTTTTTGGCTGCGTCACGAAGCTCGTCCCAAGTCTTTGGAGCTTCTTTATAACCAACTTCCTCCAATAAATCTGTACGGTAGTATAGTACGCGAGTATCCACATACCAAGGGACACCTACTACTTTATCATCATATTTCGTTGTTTCAACAGAACCTTCGAAAAAATTATCTGCGGCTAATTCTGGATATTGATTTGTATACTCTGTCAAATCCATTAAAGCATTGGCAGATGCAAATTCAGGAATCCAAGAAGTACCCATTTGAACAACATCTGGTCCTTGCTTGGATGCAACTGCTGTTAAAAGTTTGTCATGTGCCTGATCCCATGGTATTGCCTGTACTTTTACATCGATATCAGGATTCTCTTTTTCGAATTCCTCTGCCATTTTTGGCAGCGTCTTAGCTTCTTCCCCCATGCCCCATACGTTGACTACTTTTTTTCCATCTTTTTCAGAACCTGTATCGGAAGAGGAACATCCTGCTAGTGCTCCAGATACTACCAATGTACCGACCATCGCTGCTGCAGCAAATTTCTTGCTGAATACATTTAGCATTTTTCTATTCATTCGTAAAACCCCCAAATAATATTTTATACGTTCTTGCAATTAAATTTCCCGCTACTACCAATAATACTTACAAAACTATGCGTACGTTTACGAAAACCTCCTTAGTGAAACGTTTCGAAAACAAACAAAAAAATATACAGATGAATCTAGCGAAACGATTCAAGCATTTCACCTTTTTATTCGAAAGTTAAGGTCAAACACAGTAGAAACGTTTCGATAGAGCTATTATATTTCATGATGAAATCGTTTTCAAGAGAAATTTTTATTAAATCACTACTTTTTTTCAAAAAATATTTGAAGTTCGAGATCATTCTAATAAAATTTGCGAAACGTTTCGATTTTCCGTTGACTCAAAAAAAGAAAGCGCTTATAATGCAGTTGTAACTTTATTCGAAACGTTTCTATAAAAAGAAATAATTAAATAGATAATCGGAGGTTCACCCCTATGGCTAGCAAAAAACTTACATCATTATTAACGAAAATGACCCTTGAAGAAAAAATTGGACAACTAATTCAATTAGCCACACCCTTTTTCGAGGGATCTAAGAATGAAGGACAAATAACCGGTCCGCTTGCCTCTATGAATATATCTGATGAAGATGTGCGCAACACTGGCTCCGTGCTTGGAGCTTCCGGAGGAGCAGCGGAATCTATTAAGATTCAGAAGGCTCATTTGAAAAAAAACAGACTCGGCATTCCTCTCTTATTCATGGCGGATGTCATTCATGGATATAAGACGATTTTCCCCATACCACTTGCAATCGGCTGTTCTTGGGATTTGGATAAAGCACAAAAGAGTGCGGAAATTGCCGCAACAGAGGCAGCGGTTGCAGGTGTCCATGTTACCTTTTCGCCAATGGTTGATTTGGTCCGTGACCCTCGCTGGGGACGCGTCATGGAATCCACTGGGGAGGACCCGTTCTTAAATGGAGAATTTGCTAGGGCGTTTGTCCGTGGCTTCCAAGGTTTAGACTTGAAAAACAATCCTAAGTCGGTTGCTGCATGCGTGAAACACTTCGCAGCATATGGTGCTGCTGAAGGAGGCCGTGATTACAATACCGTCAATATGTCAGAACGCCAACTCAGGGAGTCCTATCTGCCTGCCTACAAGGCAGCACTTGATGAAGGATGTGAAATGGTGATGACTGCCTTTAACACAGTCGACGGCATCCCGGCTTCTGGAAATACACAACTGATGCGCAATATTCTTCGCGAAGAATGGGGCTTCGAAGGCGTCCTCATTTCTGACTGGGGCGCAGTGAAGGAGATGATTCCTCACGGCGTCGCAGAAGATGAAGCAGAAGCCGCCTACAAAGCTATTCAGGCTGGCGTTGATATTGAAATGATGACTTCCTGTTATGTCGACCATTTGAAAAAACTGATTGATAGCGGAAAAGTGGATGAGAAGCTTATAGACGAATCTGTTTTGCGCATTCTTACATTGAAAGAGAAACTAGGACTTTTTGAAAATCCTTACCGCGGGGCGGACGAAGAACTAGAGAAGGAATTGGTCATGAGTAACGAGCATCGCCAGGCAGCGAAAGAGCTGGCAATTTCGTCTTCCGTTCTATTGAAAAATGATGGAGTTCTTCCTATTAAAACAAACAAGAAGATTGCCTTGATTGGTCCTTTTGCAAAAAGCAGCGATATTCTTGGGCCTTGGTCCTTCCTTGGTTCAAAAGAAAAAGCCGTCCAGCTATACGATGGTTTACAGGAGAAGCTTGATTCCTCCCTTCTAGTAACTGCAAAAGGCTGTAGCATTGAAACAGGTTCTGACGAACAATTCGCTGAAGCAGTGAAAGTGGCGAAAGAAGCAGACGTGATTGTCCTTGCTTTAGGCGAGGCATCAGAAATGAGCGGTGAAGCTGGTTCCCGTGCGGATATCCTTCTGCCGAAAGTGCAGCTCGAACTTGTCGCTAAGCTGAAAAAACTTGGCAAGCCAATTGTTGCCGTATTATTCAATGGACGTCCGCTTGATCTCCACGGAATATGGGACGAAGCCGACGCCATCCTGGAAGCTTGGTATCCAGGAACAGAAGGAGGTAACGCAGTCGCTGACATCCTATTCGGCGATGCAAATCCATCCGCGAAACTGACCATGTCTTTCCCATACTCCGTTGGACAGGTGCCGGTTTACTACAACCATTTCAACACAGGTCGGCCACAGGGAGCACCTGACGCACAGGAACGATATGTATCACAGTATTTAGATATTCCGAACGAGCCATTGCTACCTTTTGGTTATGGCTTAAGTTATACACGCTTTGAATATAGCGAGGTAAAGTTGAGCGCTACCACGTTATCAACTACCAAACCTGTGACAGTTTCGGTGACGGTCGAGAATACCGGTGAATGTGCCGGAGAGGAAATTGTCCAGCTTTATGTACGAGACGTGGCTGGTGAAGTCGTTAGACCGATGAAGGAACTAAAAGGCTTCAAGAAAATCGCATTAGAGCCTGGTGAAAAAGTAACAGTTGAATTTGAAATTCACGAAGAACAACTGCGCTACCATCATCCAGATCTCACTTTCAAGAGCGACCCAGGAAAATTCATTGCTTTTGTAGGACCGAACAGCAGGGAAACGGTGGAAATGGCGTTTGAACTTGTAAAAGAGTAATTTAAACTTAAATAGCCCAATTACTAACAATAAAAAGTCAGCTAAAAAGAATAAATGACAATTTATCGACGGTTGCAGGCAATATATCGACGGTTGAGCACAATTTATCAACGGTTGGAGCCATTTTATAAACGGTTAGTAACAAGTACTACGAATGAAAACCTAGAAAGAAAGAAGGGACACCGATGACACAGTCAAAGTTCACCATACAGGCAAATGATCTAAGCTTTACGTTTTTGAATAGCGGCGATGTCTATGAGATCGCACATAAATCAACGATGATCAACCAGTGGCTATCGAACCCGATCGATGGCTCGATGAACAACTTATATTTGCGAATTCATGAAGAAAATGTAATCCAGTTCTATCCCCTGCTTGGCTCGAAATCAGAAAGTAAAATCAGCCACTCCGATAATCAAGTTTTCTATCAGGGCGAGGCAGGCAATCTTCTATACCAGGTGACTTTTACCCTGTCTGATAATGGAGTCTGGTTCTGGGATGTGAAAGTGAAGGGAAGCAATGCAGTAATCGATATTATCTACGCTCAGGACATGGGCCTTGCTGACAAGGGCGCTGTTCGTTCGAACGAAGCGTATATGTCTCAGTATATTGACCACAATACTTTCAATGACTCTGAAAAAGGCTATGTCGTCTGCTCCCGCCAGAACCAGCCGATGAACGGCGGTAGATTTCCGTATCTCCAGCAAGGTTCGCTGAAGAATGCAACAGGATTCTCGACTGACGGATTCCAGTTTTTCGGATTATCATATAAAGAAACAGACATTCCTGAAATTTTAATGAAAGAAAATCTCGCAAATGAAATCTATCAATATGAATTTGCTTACACGGCCTTACAGTCTGAAAAAGTAACGCTTGATGGCAATGCGCAATTCGTATTCTATGCAATTTTTAAAGAGGACCATCCAGGAGCAATAACCGAGTTGGAATTTATCGACGAAGTGGGTGTAGCCTGGGAAAGTGTAAAATCACTTAAAGCTGATAAGACTGCTGAATTGGCAGAAGTACAGCTCTCTCCTTCTATCGGAAAGCCTTTAGCAACACTATCCATGACAAAAGAAGAAATCGATGAGCTGTTCCCTAACCGCCATCAGGAAGAAACATTCGGCGAAGAATTGCTCTCTTTCTTCACGGAAAAGCATGAGCATGTCGTTTTAAAGGAAAAAGAATTGCTTGTTGAGCGTCCACACGGGCATATCCTGATGACAGGCGGAAATGTTGATAACATCAAAAATGTCCTGACAACTACTTTATATATGTACGGGATTTTCAACTCGCATATCGTTGTTGGAAACACATCTTTCAACAAGATGCTGACAAATGCACGCAACTCGCTGAATGTCATGAAGACTTCTGGTCAGAGAGTTTATATTGAAATCGAAGACGAATTCCGCCTGCTAACCATGCCTTCGATGTTTGAGATGGGTTTTAATTATGGTCGATGGTACTACAAGATACACGATGACATGATTATCATTACGACGTATACTGCTGTGAATTCACCGCAATTGCAGCTCCATGTCCAATCGGCAAATGGCAAAGGATACCGCTATCTTGTGACAAACCAGGTTTCAATGAACAACATTGAATATGCACAGCCCTTTCACCTGAAGCAGGACGGAAATGTGTTAACTTATACCGCGGCTGAAGGGTCTGATAGCTCAAAAGTGTTCCCTTCCCTAAGCTATCGTATGAAAATCGATGGCAAATTTGAAGTGAAGGATTCAAGCGCATTTGGCGAAAGGATCGAAGCCGAAGCAGCATCTTTGACGATCGTTGAGCTGGAACAAACAAACGAGTGGAAGATCACTGTCCAAGGCTTACTTGACGGGACAGAAATTCCGTTTCCGGATGCAGATGCGCAAACAGAAATTGAAAATTACCGCAAATTTTTTGCCGAAACAATGAATGGCTTCAAACTGACACAAAATGGAGCGGCAACGGAAGAGCTCAAGAAAATGAACGCACTTGCATGGTGGTACACCCATAATATGCTCGTTCACTACTCTGTGCCGCATGGCCTAGAGCAGTACGGCGGCGCAGCTTGGGGAACGCGTGATGTATGCCAAGGACCGACTGAGTACTTCCTTGCAACGCAAAAATACGAAAATCTCAAAACCGTCATCCGTACCGTCTACTCCCATCAGTATCGTGATGACGGAAACTGGCCGCAATGGTTCATGTTCGACAAATACTACCGCTTTCAGCAGGATGATAGCCACGGCGACATCATCGTCTGGCCTTTGAAAGTCATCGTTGAATACTTGCGTGCAACAAATGATTACACGATTTTAAATGAAATGCTTCCCTATACGGAAACACGCAGCTTTGAATTTACAGCGGAAAAAGCAACCCTGCTACATCATGTGAAAAAGCAGCTTCAGTATATTAAGGATCATTTTTTACATGATACGTATTTGTCTTCCTACGGGGATGGAGATTGGGATGACACACTTCAGCCAGCGAATGCACAGCTGAAGCAGTATATGGCAAGCAGCTGGACAGTTGCGCTAACCTACCAGGTAGTAAGCCAGCTCGCATCCCTTTTACAAAAGGAAGATACAAATCTCGCAGAAGAACTTGGACACATGGCAGCAGGAATCAAAGAAGATTTCAATAAATATATGCTATCTACGAAAACAATCCCGGGCTTCGTGTTCATGGAGCAGGCGAATAAGCCTGAACTGATGGTCCATCCTACAGATACCAAAACAGGCATTCAGTATCGCCTGCTGCCAATGACACGGAGCATGATCGGGGAGCTTTTGACACCCGAACAGGCGGAATCTCACTACCAAATCATCAAAGAATTCCTATACCATCCGGATGGCGTGCGCTTGATGGATCGCCCTGCAATCTATAAAGGTGGAGTAAGCACGAACTTCAAGCGGGCCGAACAAGCAGCAAACTTTGGACGGGAAATCGGTCTTCAATATGTTCATGCTCACATTCGTTTCGTTGAAGCAATGGCGAAACTAGGCAAGGTCGATGAGGTATGGAATGGCCTGCAGAAAATTAATCCAATTGGGATACAGAAGGTTGTTCCAAACGCTGAACTGCGCCAGAGCAATGCCTACTTTAGCAGCTCTGACGGAAAATTCAAAACCCGTTATGAGGCAGCGGAGAATTTCGATCAACTTCGCGATGGCTCAGCACCCGTAAAAGGCGGATGGAGAATTTACTCAAGTGGACCTGGAATCTATATGAACCAGTTGATTTCTAATGCGCTAGGCATCCGCCGCGAAGCTCAGGATCTCGTGATTGATCCTGTTCTGCCAAAAGAAAAAGACGGGCTTGAATTCACATTTAACATTGATTGCAAGCCAGTTACATTCGCCTACCATTTCGGTAAAAATGAAGGTGTCCTTATCAACGGTCAGAAAGTTGCAACAGACCAGATATCCAACCGATATCGAAACGGCGGCTACCGCATAAACCTTGCTGAACTTAAAAAGCTTAATGCTGAGGACAATATAATTGATATTTACATGTAAGAAAAGCGCAAGCGCCTTGTTCAGCCCCGACAAGCGCTGGAGGGCCGACCGAAGTGACTCGAGGGGCTAGGCGCTGAAGCTGGACAATTTTCAAAGAAATTTATTTTTTCTTAAATTTTTAAAAAAAGAGCGGCTCACAAGGCCGCTTCCTTTTTCATAGTATGGGGGTTGGAAAATGGAGGAAAAATGGTGGCATAATAGTGTGGTTTACCAAGTGTACCCTCGCAGTTTCAAGGATTCAAACGGGGACGGAATTGGCGATATACCGGGAATCATCTCAAAGTTGGATTATATTAAGGAACTTGGAGTTGACATCATTTGGCTATGTCCAGTCTATGCGTCGCCAAATGATGATAATGGATATGATATCTCCAATTATTTTCAGATTCATCCCGAGTTTGGCACATTAGAAGATATGGACCAGCTCATAGCAGAAGCAGCAAAACGCAAAATCGCCATTATGATGGATATCGTCGCAAATCATACGTCTGATGAGCATCCATGGTTTCTTGAATCAAAAAGCAGCAAGGATAATCCGTATAGGGAGTATTATGTCTGGCGGAATGGGATCAACGATGGCCCTCCGAGTGATCTCAAGTCAATCTTTAGTGGCAGTGCATGGGAGTTTGACAAGGAAACGAACCAGTATTATCTGCATATGTTCAGCAAAAAGCAGCCCGATCTTAACTGGCACCACCCTCCTGTCCGCGAGACAATGTATGAGGTAATGCGCTTCTGGATCAACAAGGGGATCAAAGGCTTCCGCTTTGACGTCATCGATTTGATTGCGAAAGAACTGGAGGAGGGAATTATTGTAAATGGCCCCCTTCTTCACACGTATTTGCAGGAGATGCACCATGAAGTCCTTGAGGAAGCTGATATCGTAACGGTCGGTGAAACTGGCGGTGCTGATCTGGAACAAGCTCTTCTTTTTACAAGCCCTGAACGGAAGGAACTCGATATGGTGTTCTCATTCGAGCATATTGCTCTTGATGAACAAGCAGGCAAACAAAAATGGGATTGGAAGACGCTTGATTTAGCCGATTTGAAGAGAGTCCTTTCTGACTGGCAGACAGGTCTGGCTGGGAGGGGTTGGAATAGTTTATTCTGGAGCAACCACGATCAGCCACGCATCGTGTCACGCTGGGGGAATGACCAGGAATATCGTTATGAAAGCGCGACAATGCTCGGAACCATACTCCATTTAATGCGTGGTACTCCATACATTTATCAGGGAGAGGAAATCGGTATGACGAATGTACAGTTCCATGAGCTTGAGTCTTATCGTGATATAGAAACTATCAATATGTATAGAGAACGCAAGGAGCAAGGTTTTACCCATGAAGACATCATGAAATCGATTTACGTAAAAGGCCGCGATAATGCGCGAACGCCTATGCAGTGGAATGCTGAAGAAAACGCCGGTTTTACAGAAGCAACTCCTTGGATTGGGATTAACACTAATTATTCAGCCATCAACGTGGAGAATGATATAAATGGTGAGAAGTCCATCTATCAATTTTACAAGAAACTGATCATGCTACGTAAAAACAATAAGCTGGTTGTTTATGGAGACTACCATCTTCTAGACAGCGAACCGGAAGTATTTGCCTATACACGATCCTACCAAAATGAAGAATGGCGCATCGTGTGCAATTTTACTGGAAGAAAAGTGGAAAGTTCTTTATTGTGTGACAATACAATCATTGTTCATAACTATGCTACCTCTGCTGATGTATTGCGTCCATACGAGGCTATTGTTTATAAAATTGAAAAATAACTATAGATGAAAACGATCACACGTTATAATAAAAAGAGTGTTAGCAGAACAGACAGGAGAGAGTATCGTGGCAAGTATTAAAGATATTGCGAAACAAGCAGGCGTATCCATATCGACAGTTTCCTATGCTCTGAACGGGAGCACTAAGGTGACGGAAGAAACGGCGGCGAAGATCGTTGCCATAGCGAAGGAACTGAATTACGTTCCGAACGCTGCGGCACGCTCCTTGAAAAAGCGGGAAACAAACATCATCGGTGTCTTTCTTACCAATTATGGGGGCGCATTTTATGGGCAGCTGCTTCAGGGCATTCAGGATACCCTCAGCAGCAAGGGGTACGAGATGATTGTATGCAGCGGAAAGGAGTCCCATCGGTTTATTCCTGAACGGATGATTGATGGCGCAATTGTCTTAGATTATTATTTCTCCAGCGCAGAGTTAATCAGGCATGCAGACGCCGGACATAAAATCGTCGTTATGGATAGAGAGCTTACCCATCCTAATATAAATCAAGTACTACTGCACAATACTTCTGGAGCAACATTAGCGATTGACTATTTAATTGAGAAGGGTCATCGTAAGATTTATGCGATTACTGGCCCCGAAGGATCGTACGACGCTACACAGCGAATCGAAGCAGTACGTCAATCGGTTGCACGTTATAGTGACATTGAGTATCAAGAACTTCCGGGTGATTTTAATAAACCTGCTGGAGAGAAGGCTGCCGAACAAATCACTAAAAATTTTACTACACCTGTTGCTGTGTTCTGTCTGAACGATGAAATGGCCATCGGAATGTATAATTACCTTGCCAAAACAAAGTACGAAGTCGGAAAAGATATTCACATCATCGGATTTGACAACATCGAACTCACTCATTATACTCAGCCAAGACTAGCGACCATCGACTATTCCGAACGAAAGTGGGGAGCTGTCTCAGCTGAACACCTCTTGAAGTTGATCGCCAACGAAAAGGCAGAAAACGAACGAATTTATGTAACGCTAATTCCTGGGGAATCAGTCGGCAATATATCAAGCAACTAAAAGCAAGTTGCTTCCGTCGATGGAAATTATGCAGATATAATAGAAAAACCAGCTGCCGGATAAAAGGCAGCTGGTTTTTCATCTTTTCAATTTAAGGAAGGATATTTCCTGCGGCGCGGTAGATGCTGTACCATTCTTCGCGTGTCAGGTTGATGTCACTTGCTTTGATGCAGTCTTTTAGCCTGCCGATGTTCATTGTGCCAATCACCGGCTGCATGTTTGCTGGATGGCGGAGTAGCCATGCTGTGGCAATTGTTGTGTTGCTAACGCCATAGTTTTCTGCTACTTCATTGATTTGCTTGTTCAATTCTGGGAATTTGTCGTTATCTAGGAATACGCCTTCAAAGAAACCGTACTGAAAAGGCGACCAAGGTTGAATGGTGATGTCGTTCAGTCTGCAGAAATCCAGCACGCTTCCATCTCGATCGATGGCTGACTCATTCTCCATGTTTACATTCATTCCATTGGAAATCATGTTTGCATTGGTGATGCTAAGCTGCAGTTGGTTGGCGACGATGGGCTGCTTGACATATTTTTGCAGAAGCTGGATTTGCATTGGTTTTTGGTTGGACACACCGAAATGGCGCACCTTTCCGGACTCCTCTAATTTTGTAAAGGCCTCGGCAACTTCTTCAGGCTCGACTAGCGTGTCTGGTCTATGTAAAAGAAGGACATCCAGGTAGTCTGTATTCAGTCTTTTTAAAATCCCATCCACTGACTCAAGGATATGTTCTTTTGAAAAATCAAACATTCCTTTACGAATTCCGACCTTTGATTGAAGAATCATCTTCTCACGGATGTCATCATTCATTTGAACCGCATCTGCAAAAATCTCCTCGCATTCGCCGCTTCCATAAATATCCGCATGGTCAAAGAAGTTTGCCCCTTCTTCCATCGCAGTCCGGACAAACTTCTCTGCTCCTGGCTTGTCTAGAGAATTAATCCGCATGCAACCCACAGCAACAACAGGCACTTCAAGTGAGCTTGTTCCTAATTTTATCGTCCTCATAGGTTGATCGTCCTCCCGTTCTTGATTTATTTTGTATGCACTTTCACTGTATATGCTTGTTGGTTGCAAAGTCAACTAAACGACCCTGTCGCCCTAAGTTTTTCAGAGAATGGAGGGAGCGTTTACATATTTTCGCCATGAATGAATCGGCTGCCAGTTTAATAGTTTTTTAGCCTTTTCATTGCTTAACAATGTTTCATAACCATTTAGTGGTTGTTTGAATTCCTTTACTCCTGGATAACACTGCTCCATTAATTCGCGACTTTTCAAATCCATACTTGTATCATCAGCAGCTATATTTAAGGCAACTACACCGAGCCCATCCGTTTCAATTGCTAGACGGTAAACACAGGCTGCATCTCTTGTGTCAATATAACTCCAAAGGATCGATTTCCGTTGGTCCGCATCATGGATGAATTGTGGAAATCGTTCATACATATCAGGGGCAATCACGTTTCCTAATCTTAATGATACAATCTGCATTCCGGTTTTATGATGAAACATTTGAGCAGTCTGCTCGTTGACTACCTTAGATAGGCCGTAACTATCTTGCGGCAGCTGAGGATGTTCTTCGTCGATCGGAACATATTTAGGATCTAACTGATTGACTGCAAAAACTAGACCATAAGAAGACTCGCTGGAAGTAATAACCACTTTTTTTATTCCTAGATTGGCAGATGCTTCTAAAATATTGTAAGTAGACATCACATTGTTATGAAAAGTAACCTCGTTAGGGTGTGAATAAGCGACTGGAATTGCTGCTGTGTGTACCACGGCATCCGCACCTGCTAAGACGCCATACACCTCACCCAAATTGGTTAAATCAGCAATAACCGTTTTGCAGAGATTCTCTTTTGGTTGTTTCGTGTCTACGTTCACTACATTATACCCATGTTCCAGGAACTCCTTAATTACCCAAGGTCCAAGAAGCCCGCTACCACCAGTTACAACGATTTTTTTCATCATAAGCCTCCAATAACTTAATTTTTGAATATTTAGTTGTTTGTATGCACTTTCACTGTATATGCTTGGTTGTTGCAAAGTCAACTGAACAAACTTGGAGGTTTCCTTTTTCCCATAGTCAAGGTGAATATAATAGAGTAAGAGACTGTTTTCTTCGAAGTAGTCTTCCTAGCATCCCTTTTGACTTTTTTCATTGTATATTAGTTAAACTGTTCCAACTATTTGAGTTGATTACTTCCATAGAAAGCATCGTTGCTTTCAATTAATACACTGTAGCTATAATTTCTTGAAATGTTCCACAACAGGTAGCGCCCATTTTGGAAGGTTACATATTTCAAAGGTGATAATGCCATTATTTATCTCTAAAACAATTTCTCCATTCTCTTCACTATTATCAATCAAAATTAGGTTATCAATCATATAAGCATATTCGTAAAGATGTTTGAAAGAAGTAGTATTTCTTCTGATAATATCTTCAGTCGGAATGCCATGACCACCATTTTTGACTCTCATTGCAACTCTTTCAATGTTTTGTTTTACATTACTGAGAGCAACGTAAAACATAGTCACATCATATCCCAAATTCTTTGCTTTTTGCATTTGTCTAATTGCATTTTTTCCAGCAAGGGTTGTCTCAATAGAGAAATCCTTACCTTCTTCAATGTATCTCTTAACTGATTTTACTTTCTGGGATTTCCGAATCCATTCTTCGAGCGATTGCATCTGGATCAATATTTATCTCAACACCTATTTTATCTATTATTAAGTTACGGAAGGTGCTTTTTCCACTTCCGTTATTACCTGCAAACACAAAAAATATTGGTTGGTGTGTATGCATTAAGATTCACCGTCTTTATTAAATGGAACGATTTCTCCGTTTGGAAATTCCTTTACCAATTTTCCGCTTTTTTCATATATGATATATGTGTTGTTAACCTTTGCATCAATTCTAGCTCGATCACCAGTCATCTTTGCCCATTTGCCGACCCAAGCATATTTCCTTTTGGGTTCACTGTTTTGTTCTTCCGGCATATTGAACACCGCCTTTACTAAAAGGATTTTATACATGTTTTGTTGATTAAATTCCACATTGCCATGTCTAAATTATATAATATTTTTCCCGAAAATCCCTAATTACTTGAAAAAGACTATAAGACTTCCTACATGGAAAGGTAAAGAGATGTTTAGCACTTAAATGCTAATTGAAAGAAGAACTTGTTCTATTTCTTTAAACTGAGAGAGAAAAGAGACTTGAGGTAGTTTACTCAATATTCCTCATCTTAACATTCTAGTATCACAAAAAACCCCAGTCACCTGAGGTTCTTCATTCATCAAACGTTTGATGAACTTTTTATTCTATCCGGTTCAAAATATTCCAACTGCCGCGACTTATCTTATTTGTCTTCGCTCGTGTTGTAGGTGTCGATGTCTAGTTGGTTCATGATTTTGCCGGTTATTAGTCCTGTTGTCATGCTTCCACTTACATTCAGAGCTGTTCTTGCCATGTCAATCAGTGGTTCGATGGAAATCAGCAGCCCAACAATGGCAACTGGCAAATTCAGTGTGGATAATACAATCAGGCCTGCGAATATGCCTCCGCCTCCAACGCCCGCAACTCCGAAGGACCCGATGATAACTGCTGCAAGTAATGTGAAAATAAAGGATGGTGTGAATGGATCAATTCCAACTGTTGGGGCAACAATTACCGCAAGCATGGCTGGATAGATTCCAGCACAGCCATTCTGTCCGATAGTCAGCCCAAAAGCGCCTGATAAATCAGCTATCCCTTCTGATACTCCAAGCTTTTCTTTCTGTGTGCTCACATTAAGCGGCAAGGTTCCGGCGCTTGATCTCGATGAAAAGGCGAACGTAAGAACAGGCAGAACCTTTTTCATATAAGTGATAGGATTTAAGCCTACTATTCTAATTAAAAGCATATGGACTAAGAACATGACGAAAATCGCTACATAGGAAGCAACGATAAATTTACCTAAGTTCCAGAAGGCGATTAAATCACTGGTTGCAGCTTTGTTTGCCATTAAGGCAAGGATTCCATATGGTGTTAAGCGCAAAATTAAGGTGACAACCCTCATCACTACGGTAAATACAGCATCAACAATGGAGGCAAATAGTTTCGCTTGTTCCGGTTGTTTTCGACGCACTCCCATGTATGCGATTCCTAATATAGACGAAAAAACAACAATCGAAATAACAGATGTAGGACGCGCACCGGTAAGATCAAAAAATACATTACTCGGTATCATCGACACGATTTTGTCCTGTGTTGACATGCCCTCCAGTGTGCTGATTCTCTCTTCATTTGTTGCTAACGCAGACGATTCTGCCTCCCCTTGCGTAAACTCCATTCCTTCCAGTTGAAATACGCCAGCAGATAAGATCCCTACCAATCCTGAAATCGCTACGGTGAATGCCAGCATACCAATAACTATTCCACCAATTTTCCCGAAGTTTTCGGTAAGCTTAGATTTAGTGAAGGCGGATAAGATCGCAAAGAACACTAATGGCATAACAAGCATTTGCAGGAGGGAAACGAACCCTCGGCCAACCACATTAATCCAATTTGCAGATTCTTTGACAATAGTAGAGGTAGGGCCGTAAGCAAATTGCAGGATCAGTCCAAATACAATACCAACAATTAAAGCAAGAAAAACCCGTTTGTTAAAGGACACATGCTTTTTTTGCATGTAAAATAAGGCGGAAATAATCAACAGAAAGATGGCGATAATAAAAATAATGTGAAACGTCTCCATTTTGATTGCTCCTTCCTTGCTCTAATTATGAATTTTCTTAACGCTGTTCACCCAATTTTCTCAGCCCTTTTATTGTTATAAAAATAGGTATTCTCGAGTTGGATTTGGTTGATCTGTTTCTAAAAAGGAGTGAAAGTATCGTGTATAGGGGCTGAGAGGTGAGCATCAAACAGACTCTGGAGTGCGTTCATTTCGAATTTGAGGATATTCCCCTTTACTGCAAATTGGCTACAAATCCCCTCCAAATCATTTGATTCCCATTGTGAAAAACGTAAAAATATGAATCCAAAATTTGTTTATAGTTAATAATATTTCCTTTTTTCAGAATTGTCAATAATACCAACTCGCGGAAACGTTTCCCATAAACAACCAAAAACCAGGTCAAAATCTTTCTGACCTGGTTTTTGGTATATATAAGCGCCCTTATCCCCTGCATAAGGGTATCTTTCAACCGGAATGGTGCCCTTATGTGAATCGTTTCCCCTGCATAAGGGTATCTTTCAACCGGAATGGTGCCATGCTGCTTCTCTTTCTTTCATCCTTCTATTCCTTAACAGCTTCCAGCAGTATGTCTACGATATGCACGCCTTTCATTTTGCTGGATAAGCCTTCGCGTTCGATTCCGAGCTTCATTTGGAGCAGGCAGCCTGGGTTTGCTGTGACGATTGTTGTTGCTTGAGTGGCTTTGGCGTTTACCATTTTGGAATCAAGCAGCTGCATGGACATTTCGCTTTCCACAATATTGTAGATTCCGGCGGAGCCACAGCAGCGGTCGGCGTTTTGCATTTCTTGGTATTGAGTTCCTTTTATTGCCTGCAGCAGCGTTCGTGGAGCAGATGCCGTTTTCATTACGTTGCGCAGATGGCAGGAGTCCTGATACGTTAAAATCTGGTTAGGCAGCTCTAGCTTGACCTTTTCATGGAAGCCGACCTCCACGAGGATTTGCGAGATATCCTTAATTTTGTCAGCAAAAGCTTGAGCGCGGTCTTTCCATTCCGGATCGTCCTTGAGTAGGTGGTCATAATCGATCAGGAACGCGCCGCAGCCGCCTGCATTTGTGATAATAAAATCGACCCCTGTATCCTCAAATGCTTTAATATTGCGGCGGGCCAATTCCTTGGCACCGTCTTTCTCCCCGCTGTGGCCGTGAAGTGCACCGCAGCACGCCTGTTCCTTCGGGATGACAATTTCACAGCCGGCAAGCTGCAAAAGCTTCATTGTTGCATTGTTTGTTTCAAGAAACATCGTGTCCATCAGGCAGCCGCTGAAGAAGCCGACTTTTTGTTTTTTCACACCAATCGCTTCGAGGTGCTCTGGTCGATTTTTCATTTCCTTCATTGTTGGCATATTTGGCAGAACTTTTTCCATCGTCGCCAGCGAGTCCGGGAAGAGCTTCATGATGCCGGTACCGCGGGCAAGCTTTTGCAGTCCTGACCGCTGATAAAAGCCAAGCAGCCCGGTCAGGCCGCGCATTCTATTCTGATGAGGGAACAGCTCTTTGAATACTGCTTTTCGGACAACCCTGACAGGCATCGAGAATTGCTTGTTCTGGTTCACGATATCCCTTGCTTCTTCCAGTAAATGCCCGTAATTTACTCCGGATGGGCAGACCGGTTCACATGCCCGGCAGCCGAGGCAAAGATCGAGTGACCTTTCAAAATCCTCATCCGGCTCAATCAAGCCATCAACCACTGCCTTCATTAAAGCAATACGACCGCGCGGCGAATGGGATTCCTGATAGCCAGACTCGATATAGGTTGGGCAGGTTGGCAGGCAAAACCCGCAGCGCATGCAGTTCAACAGCTCATCCTGATTCATCTTTTCCTGGAATTTTGTCTGTATTCTCTGCTGTTCTTCAACTGTTGTCATTTTGACACCACCACTCGTTTCCTGCTGTCCTTCGCAAAAATCTTTCCAGGATTCATTATATTGTTCGGGTCAAGCGCATCCTTGACTGCTTTCATGGCAGCGACCCCTTCCTTGCCGAGCTTTAATTCGAGGTATGGGGCTTTCATGACTCCGACCCCGTGTTCCCCTGTAATCGTCCCGCCAAATTCAATGGCTTTTTCAAAAATTTCCTCGAACGCTTTTTCGACTCTTGCCATTTCATCAAGGTTACGGGAGTCGGTCGGGCAGGTAGGATGCAAGTTCCCGTCGCCCGCATGGCCAAATGTACAAATGTTCAAATCGTATTTGGCGGCGATTTCATTAATGGCAGCGACCATTCTCGCAATCTCGGATCTTGGGACCGTCGCATCTTCAAGAATCGTCGTCGGCTTCAATCGAGCCAGTGCAGACAAGGCGCTTCGACGTGCTGTCATCAAGGCTTCCGCCTCTGCGTCCGACTGGGCAATCTGAACGGAAACAGCTTTTTGATCCTTACAAACCTCGGCAATCCGGGCCATATCCCTTTGGACAACTTCCAATGGTCCATCTTGCTCAATCAGCAGGACCGCTTTTACGTCGGTTGGAAGACCGATTTTTGCAAAATCCTCCACTACTCTTAATGTTGGCTGGTCAAGGAATTCCAGCGTTGCCGGGATGATTTTGCTGGCAATGATTTTTGAAACAGATTTTGCAGCGGCCTCCAGATCCTGATAGAGTGCAAGCATTGTCTGCTTCGTTTCAGGAATCGGGATCAGCTTAAGAATGGCCTCGGTAACGATGCACAGCGTCCCTTCTGACCCAACAAACAATCTGGTAAAATCGTACCCTGCCACATCCTTGGCTAGCTTGCCTCCAGTACGGATTATCGCTCCATTAGGCAGAACCGCTTCCAGCCCGATGACATAATCCCTTGTCACTCCGTATTTCAGGCCGCGCAGCCCGCCAGAGTTTTCATTAATATTGCCGCCAATCGTGGAAATTTTCATCGAACCTGGGTCTGGCGGAAAAAACAGCCCCTTCGCTTCCACCGCATTGATCAAATCAAGTGTCACAACACCTGGCTGGACGGTTGCTGTCAGATTTTCTTCATCAATCTCCAGAATCTTATTCAGATGTTTAAAAAGAAGGACAATTCCTCCCTCCGTCGGGCAGGTGCCTGCGGACAAATTGGTGCCTGAACCTCGGGGAACGATCGGAATTTTATGTTCATTGCATAGTTTCACAATCTCCGATATTTCTTGTTTATTCCTCGGACTTACTACGGCATCAGGCATGGACTGAAAGTTTGGTGTTGCATCATAGGAATAAACGAGTCGCCCCGTTTTCGTGTCATCAAAATTTGATGCAGACACAATCGAAATGATTTGAGCTTTTACCGTACTTGAAAGCATGATTTTTCCCCCTTTAATTGTCTCTGGTGAAAGAAATCCAGGCTTCCTATCAATATGACAGAAGCCTGGAAGTATGGATCTATTTTATGGAATCATCCATGATAGAACGCTATTTTGCAAGAATGTGAGAATTCCGACCAGGGTGACCAGGAATAAGCTGTGCTTAATCGTAAAGCGGAACAGCTCCGATTCTTTCCCGGCCAATCCTACTGCAGCACAGGCTACTGCAATCGACTGCGGTGAAATCATTTTGCCCGCCACACCGCCTGACGAGTTAGCCGCAACGGCCAGGACTGGATCCATGCCAATCGAGGTGGCAGTGATTTTTTGCAGATTGCCAAATAGCAGGTTGGCAGATGTATCTGACCCCGTGATGAAAACCCCAAGCCAGCCAAGGAAGGGCGAGAAGAACGGGAAGAAAACGGCTCCTGTTTTTGCCAAGGTCATACCGAGCGTCGTGCTCATTCCGGATGCGTTCGTTACGTATGCGAATCCGACGACAGAAGCGATCGTCAAGACAGGAAATTTCAACTCACTAAGCGTTTCGCCAAACGTCTCTATCCAGTCTCTCCAAGAAATGCCGACGATGAATTTCGAAATGAATGCAGCAATCAGGATTGCCGTACCAGCTGCGCCTAAAATCTCGAGTTTATAGACGGCTGCAATCGGGTCACCAGCTACATTAAAGATTTTGTTATTCAAAAAAGGTACTTCAGGAACAAATGTAAGCGCATGACCAATTGAGTTAATTGCTTTTAAAAGCGCATTACTGCCTTCATAATGTCCTGTTAATGCCAGCTTGATTGCCGGGATACCCCAAACAGAAATAACTGCTGTCAATACTAGGAAGGGAGACCATGCCTTAAAAACCTGTGCTCCCGTGTTCTGTTCCTGCTTTTTCGGACGCATATTTACTGCGGCTGTTGCTGCCAGCTCCTCTTCAGCAGCAAATTTGAAGATGGTTTTTGGCTTCCAGAACTTTAGGAAAACGGCAAGAGCAAATAAGGAAACTAGAGCGGATAAAATATCCGGAAGCTCCGGACCAACGAAGTTTGAAGTCAGATATTGAGTAAGTGCAAAGGAAACGCCGGATACGAGAATCGCTGGCAAGACTTCCAATGCCCGCTTAAATCCAGCCATAATGACAATTAAATAAAACGGAATGAATACGGATAAAAACGGCAGCTGGCGTCCAACCATTTTTGAGATTTCCATTGCTGGAATCCCAGTAGGACCTTCAAGAGCAATGATCGGAATCCCAATCGCACCGAAAGCAACCGGAGCGGTATTCGCAATCAAGCAAAGACCTGCTGCATACAGTGGATTAAATCCCAATCCTACCAACAATGCAGCCGAAATGGCTACTGGAGCGCCAAAGCCGGCAGCACCTTCAAGGAATGCACCAAATGAGAACGCTACCAAAAGTGCCTGCAAGCGGCGGTCTTCTGTGATCGAAAGGACAGAATTTCTGATAATGTCAAATTGGCCTGTTTTTACTGTCAGCTTATACAAGAACACGGAAGTAATAATGATCCAGCCTATTGGCAAAATCCCATAAACCGCTCCCTGTGATGCTGACATCAATGCCATTCCGGCAGGCATTTTATAGGCAACCACTGCCACGACTAAAGCGACGGCAAGAGTTGACAGTCCTGCAACATGCCCCTTCATGCGTTTGACTGCGAGCGCCCAGAAAAAATACAAAATAGGAATCAATGCGACGATAGCGGATAATGCAAGATTATCTCCTACCGCTGTGAAGTTTTGTGTGAAAGACATACTTTCCCCCCTAACTAATGTTTGTGTTCCCTCAACTGCTTGTCATCCCTTATCGAGTAATCGCTTACATTATGTGATAAGGTCATCTGATGACTAGGTCATTCTGTCATCTAAATTATAAAGTGGAAGTTACAAAGTTTTCAATATCTTTTTTGTAAATTTCGAAAAATATATTTTGCCCCTTGGTGATTTTCGTTTTGCAAGTCGAACAACCTTCCCCTCTCCGCGAAAAATTGTATAATGAGTGGTAAGAGAACAGACATGGGGGCTTTATTTTGCAATATAAAAAAATTAAACCGAAAAAAATATACGAAGAAGTGGCTGAAACGATCCATAACATGATTCGCTTAGGTCAATTGCAGCCAGGCGACAAACTGGATTCCGTACAGCAGCTGGCAGCAAACTTCCAGGTCGGCCGTTCTGCCATTAGGGAAGCACTTACAGCCTTGAGGGCGATGGGGCTGATTGAAATCAGGCAGGGCGAAGGCACCTATGTTAAGGCCTTTGAATCGGAGCAAATCAGCTTCCCTTTATCGACTGCGATTCTGATGAATCCAGAGGACACCGCTCATTTGTTGGAAGTTCGCAAAATTCTTGAAGCAGGAACCGTCTTTTCCGCTGCAAAAAAGCGAACCGACATCCAGCTGCAAGCGATGGAAGAGGCGCTGGAAGAAATGAGAATGGCAAACGGAGATGAAGAGCTTGGCGAAAAAGCGGATTTGGAGTTCCACCTCGCAATTGCGGAAAGCTCGCAAAATCCCTTATTGATCAGCCTGATGAATCATGTTTCCGGCTTGATGGGCGAAACGATGAAGGAAACCCGCCGGCTGTGGCTTTATTCCAAACAAACAACTACGGACCGTTTACATGATGAGCACTACGCAATCTACGAGGCCATAAAAGCACAGGACCCAGAAGCTGCCAGACATTTAATGCTCGCCCATATTGAAAATGTCGAGGACATACTTTATAAATACATCAGGCAATCGAAACCAAATTCCCTTTAACATTAGTGCCCCACCGTTCTGGTGAGGCATTTTTTTATTTTTTGAAAAAAATTACTGAAACCCCTTTCATAAAAATATAGATTTATAGTAGTATTAAATTTAATAAGGGGACGTAGATTTTAGGTCATCAGATGACCTGCTGATCAATGCGTCTATCACTCGTCTAGGAAAGAGGTTGAACAATGAAGGTAACTCTTTTTGCAACTTGTTTAGTTGATCTGTTCCAAAGCAGTGCGGGAAAAGCGACAGTGGAGCTGCTCGAACGGCTCGGATGCGAGGTTGATTTTCCAGAATCGCAGGTTTGCTGCGGACAACCGGCTTTCAACAGCGGTTACGTGAAGGAAGCCAAAGTGGCGATGAAATCGATGATTGATACTTTCCTAAATGCGGAATATGTAGTGTCGCCTTCAGGCTCATGCATCACGATGTTCCACGAATATCCTCATGTTTTTCAGGGTGATCCTGTTTGGGAGCCGAAAGCGAAAAAGCTTGCCGAGAAATCCTATGAGCTTACTCAGTTCATTGTAGATGTTTTAAAAATAGAGGATGTCGGCGCTCGTTTTGAAGGGAAGGTTACCTACCATACCTCCTGCCATATGACCAGGCTTCTTGGGGTAAAAAAAGCGCCTATGATTCTATTAAGCAATGTAAAAGGGCTGGAATTCACTGAGCTTCCTGGCAAGGAACAGTGCTGCGGTTTCGGTGGTACCTTTGCGGTAAAAATGGCGCAAATTTCAGAGCAGATGGTCGATGAAAAAGTCCAGCATGTGGAAGAAACAGGTGCAGAGTATTTAATCGGAGCCGATGCTGCCTGTCTGATGAATATCGGCGGCAGAATCGAGAGACTGGGAAAACCGATCAAAGTGCTGCATATCGCGGAAGTATTGAACAGCCGTTAATTACAAGGAGGGGATTTCTCATGGCAATGAAAATTGGGACGGATCATTTCAAAGAACGTGTGGAACATGGCATTAACGATTCCTTCATGCGCGGTGCCGTTGCCGGTGCCCAAAACAGCATGGGGGTGCGCAGGCAGACGGCTACTGAAGAACTAGGAAACTGGGAAGAGTGGCGTAGTCATGGGGAGGAAATCAGGCAGCATGTTCTTGCAAACCTCGATTATTACCTGGAGCAGCTCAGTGAAAATGTCGCGAAACGCGGAGGGCATGTTTTCTTTGCGCAAACGGCTGAACAGGCAAATGACTATATTAAAGGCGTTGTCACCAAAAAAAATGCGAAAAAAGTCGTGAAGGCAAAGTCCATGGTGACGGAGGAAATCAGCCTTAATAAGACGCTGGAAGAGGCGGGCTGCTCGGTTGTCGAAACCGATCTAGGCGAATACATCCTCCAGGTGGATGACCATGATCCGCCTTCGCATATTGTTGTTCCTGCTTTGCATAAAAACAAGGAGCAGATCAGGGACGTTTTTACCAAAAAGCTTGGTTATCAAAAGACCGAGAAGCCGGAAGAACTTGCATGGCACGCACGCGAAATGCTGCGCCAGGAATACTTGACCGCCGACATCGGCATCACAGGCTGCAATTTCGCGGTTGCAGAAACTGGCTCCTTCAGTCTGGTCACGAATGAAGGGAACGCCGATTTGGTCACTTCCCTGCCGAAAACGCAAATCACAGTAATGGGGATGGAGCGCCTTGTGCCGACCTTCGAAGAGATGGAGGTGCTCGTGAGCCTGCTGACAAGAAGTGCCGTCGGCCAAAAACTAACAAGCTATATCACTGTCCTGACTGGTCCTCGTGAAGAGCATGATGTCGACGGGCCGGAGGAATTTCATCTCGTCATCGTCGATAATGGCCGCTCCAAAATTTTAGGCGGCGAATTTCAATCTGTCCTGCAGTGCATTCGCTGTGCTGCATGCATCAATGTCTGTCCTGTATACCGCCACGTCGGAGGGCATTCTTACGGATCCATCTACTCAGGACCGATCGGTGCGGTCTTGTCGCCGCTGCTTGGCGGATATGATGAGTACAAGGAGCTGCCGTACGCCTCCACTCTTTGCGGAGCATGTACCGACGTATGCCCGGTAAAAATCCCGCTGCATCAGCTTTTGCATAAGCATCGCCAAGTCATTGTCGAACAGGAGGGCAAAGCCCCAATCTCCGAAAAACTTGTCATGAAAGCATACGGACTCGGTGCTGCATCGCCAATGCTGTATAAACTCGGTACAAAGATAGCTCCTGCAGCCATGAACCCTTTTACAGTCGGTGACAGAATTTCGAAGGGGCCAGGCCCACTGAAAGCATGGACCGAAATCAGAGAATTCCCTGCGCCTAATAAAGAAAGATTCAGAGACTGGTTCAAAAACCGGGAAAAAGGAGGCAAAGAATCATGACAGGCACCATCCATAACAGGGAAACATTTTTAAGCCAAATTGCCAGTTCCCTTGGAAGAAGCCGTTTATCGAGCGGCGTCACCGATCCTGAGTGGAAGCACCGCCCCCAGGACCAGGTTTTACAAGACGCAACTCCAGATGAACTGGTTGACATCCTGAAAACCCAATGCCTCAAAATCCATACAAGCCTTGTTATCACTGATGCAAAAAAACTTCCAGAAACGCTTCATGAAGTGGTGGCAAACTACGGAGGCGGTCCTATCGTCACTTGGAAAGACGAACGTTTTTCCAAATGGGGACTCGAACCACTCATGAAAAAGGAATGGCCTTCACAAAAGCTGGAAGTATACGAGTGGGATCACACAAAAGGAGCAGAAAACATCC
Source organism: Mesobacillus subterraneus (assembly GCF_000934845.1). Taxonomy (GTDB): domain Bacteria; phylum Bacillota; class Bacilli; order Bacillales; family Cytobacillaceae; genus Mesobacillus; species Mesobacillus stamsii. Next base: position 17,680 of record NZ_JXIQ01000095.1, on the reverse strand, counting down.
GCCAAGCGGAAAAAGCAAATGTCGGGATCACCATCAGCGAAATGACCCTTGCCGAATCCGGCACTGTCGTCCTCTTTTCTGATAAAGACAAAGGGCGGACAGTCAGCTTCCTGCCAGCAACCTATATTGCGCTAGTCCCAAAGAGCACCATCGTACCGAGAATCACCCAGGCAGCCCGCAAACTGCGAGAACTGCATCACTCAGGCAAACAAGTCGCCTCATGCGTCAACTTCATCACCGGCCCAAGCAACTCAGCCGATATCGAACTCAACCTCGTCGTCGGCGTCCACGGCCCAGTCAAAGCAACCTATATCGTTATAGACGATCTTTAAAAACCAACCGGGCGGTTTGCCCGGTTGGTTTTTTTGCTTATAAGACATCCATGCCACGTATTCCTTTTTATTATTCAGGATACATCTGCTCTCCTCATTTTTTCACAGGTTAACATAGATGGAGTGGTTGGATCACCCTCGTAAATTGATTACTCTTTTGCATTCACAAAAGCATTTGTTTCTTTGACGGGATACCCAACTGTCTCTCTCGTTTCCTTTGCTGCTTCGATCATGATTTTAAGTGCTTCGATGGTTTCTTCGGTTCCTCTTGTTTTCAGCCCGCAGTCTGGATTGATCCAGAATCGTTTTGGATCGAGGACTTTCAGGGCGCGTGAAATGTTGGTGGACATTTCCTCAATAGTTGGTACTCGTTTACTATGAATATCATAAACACCGAGCCCAATTCCCTTTTCATAGGTGGTATCTTCGAACGATTGGATAAGCTCTCCATGGCTTCGCGACGTTTCGATTGAAATTACATCAGCATCTAAAGCGTTGATGGCATCCATTATTTCCTCAAAATCGGAATAGCACATATGAGTGTGGATCTGGGTTTCATTTTTTACTGTGGAGACTGCCAGCTTAAAGGCGTGAACAGCTGCATTTAAGTAGTTGTCCCATTTTTCTTTTTTTAATGGCAAGCCCTCGCGAAGCGCCGGTTCGTCTACTTGAATCATCTGGATTCCATTCTTTTCGAGAATGTTAATTTCTTCTCTTAATGCAAGCGCGATCTGGTTAGCAACGGTAAACCGGGAAAGATCATCGCGTACAAAGGACCAGTTCAGGATGGTGATCGGACCTGTCAACATGCCTTTTACAGGCTTCGAAGTTAACGATTGGGCATAAACGGACTCTTTCAGCGTCATCGGAGCCAAAAATGCTACATCTCCAAAAATGAGCGGTGGTTTGACACATCTGGAACCATATGACTGCACCCAGCCAAATTTCGTAAATTGAAAGCCGCCTAATTTCTCGCCAAAATATTCGACCATATCGGTACGTTCAAATTCTCCATGGACAAAAACATCCAGTCCTAACTTTTCTTGAATTTCAATCCACTTTTTGATTTCAGCTTTGATAAAATCTTCATATTGTTCCGTGGTCAGCTCTTTTTTACGCCATTTTAACCGTTGCTTTCTGATTTCCTGTGTCTGCGGGAAGCTGCCAATGGTGGTTGTCGGCAAAATGGGCAACTGAAAAGCGGACTCCTGCAGTTTGCTGCGGCTTTCAAAAGGAGCTTGGCGCTCGGCATTCATTGCTTCTAGATTAGCAGTAGCAAGCTGGACTTTTGTATTGTTTCGTTCAGGAGAACCATTCAACGTCTCAATTGCAGCTTTACTGGCTTTGATATCTTTCTCAATTGCTGCTTTTCCCTCTTTTACTCCTTTTGAAAGAAGAGCAACTTCCTGCAGTTTTTCATCTGCAAACGAAAGGGCATTTTTGAGAGTGGGCGTTAATTCAGTTTCATTATTCACAGTTATTGGTACATGCAAGAGGCTTGAAGCTGGCTGAATCATCAACTGTTCACACTTTGCTGCTGCAGCAATTTTTTCAATAAGGGTGATTCGTTCTTCTATATTTGCTCGCCACACATTTCTCCCATCAATCACACCTGCCGCAAGCATTTTGTCCTGAGGGAAGCCGAACGTATTTAATGCTTTCAAGTTTTGCCCATCATCATGGACAAAATCTAAGCCAATTCCGTGCACAGGAAGACTTGTAATTTCTTCAAAATAATCAAGATGGTCAAAATACGTCTGTAAAATCATTTTTATTTTTGGAGCCGCTTTGGTTAGTGTCTCGTATGTTTCTTTCAACAAATGAATTTCTTCGGCAGATAGGGTAGTGCACAATATCGGTTCATCGATTTGAACCCACTCCACTCCAGCCGCTTCTAATTCACCTAGCATCTGGGCATACAGAGGGGTAAAAAGCTCCACCATATCCTTTAATTCTTGTTGATCGTACCCTTTGGCCAGTTTTACGAACGTCACCGGACCGAGAATAACGGGTTTCCCATTGATCCCGAGTTTTTGTTTTGCTTCTTGATAAAAATGAAGCGGACGATTTTCCACAAATGCTGGATTTCGTTGATTTAACTCAGGGACGATATAATGGTAATTGGTGTTAAACCATTTGGTCATTTCTGATGCAACTGCAGAACGATTTCCTCGGGCAATGTCAAAATAGGTTTCGAGTGGCACTTTGCCTCCTTTGTATTCAAACCGTTCTGGTACAAGGCCAAACATCATTGCGGTATCGAGCACATGATCATACATGCTAAAGTCGCCAACAGGAATTAGATCAATCCCTTGATCCAACTGCTTTTTAAGATGATCCAAACGAAACTCTTGCATTTGCAGCAAAAAAGTTTCTTTTTCCATCTTGCCCGACCAAAAGTGTTCAAGCGCCTTTTTCCATTCACGATGCTCCCCGATCCGCGGGTAACCTAAATTTGTACTAATTACGTTTTTCAATGTGAAACACTCCTCGTTTTGTTTTAAAAAATAGGTGAAACAACGAAAAAAATCCCTCTTTTTTGGGGAAAAGAGAGATCAATGCGCATCGTTAATTAAAGCTGAGAGAGAATTCCTCTCAACTCTGCGTATTTCACTTGCTCTATACACCCGTAGAGTAAAGTGCGTACAACAGGCAGGTCTCCTGGCTCTGGTTCACCGCTCCTTATCCCTTCCCATTTCTAGCGAAACAGTGGCTTAACGATAAGTCGCTCCCCAATACAGTGGCGGGACCGCGCCGGCTTGTCACCGGTCTTCCCTTTTAACTAAACAGCAAAGCTGCTCAGCACCTGAAGCAAACAGAGATACAGTTCTCGATAAAAAAACAGAAAACTGTAAACAAATATTAAAAATTTTTTAAATTTAATAAAAATACTAGCATGAGAAGAGGCTGGTGTCAAAAGATTACTCTTTGTTCTAATATATAGATGGTGAAAAATTCAAATTGCTGGCATTTCCTCTTTTCCTCCGAAACCTGTCCGAACTTCGCCCCAGTTCGGACTACTTTTCCTCTTTTCCTGCTAAACCTGTCCGAACTTCACTTAATTAATCCAACTAACTTATCTGGAGTGTTTGTGAATTGGCCGTCGACTCCTTGGGAGAGGAGGGTTGTCATTTCTTTTTGGGTATTGATGGTCCATGGGTGAACGACGAGCTTGTTCTGATGGGCATTTTGGATGAATTGGGGTGTTACCAGCTCTTTGCTTGGTCCGATTCCATAGGCATAATCGGAGATTCGCTTGAATTCTTGGGATGGATCTTTGCCTTTTAGCATTTTTGCTGTGTAGAGTTGAATAAGCTTGACTTGTGGTACGATTGATTTTAGCTTACGCAGGCTGTCCTCACTGAATGATTCGATAATGAGGTTGGGATCGTCGAGGATTTCGTTGCTTTTTAAAATGTTGATCAATTTTTCTTCCATTCCAGGATAGATATTTGGAGCTTTTGTTTCTATATAAAGGCTTACTTTCCCGTCAGCCTGCTGCTTTACAAATTTAATCGCTTCGTCTAATGTTGGTACTGGCTGACCTAGGTAGTCTTTTTGAGCTAGCTTCGGGTTTGCCTGATTGAACCAAGCGCCAGCATCTAAACGCTGGATTTCTTTTAAAGTAAAATCTTTTACTCGCCATGGAGCGCGATGTGGATATATTTGTTTAACGTTCGTAGTTCTAGCGAGTGTTTCATCGTGCATCGCGATTAATTGGCCGTCCTTTGTCATTTGCAAGTCGATCTCTACATAATCTGCTTTCATTTGAATGGCCTGTTTATAGGCTGGCAATGTATGTTCCGGCCCATACGCGGACGCACCGCGATGGGCAATTACCGAAACAGTTGCAATAATCGGGGCTTGGTTAACATTGTTTTGCCTTGACGCCAATGCATGAATCGCCCAGGGAACCGCTATCGGTATCAAAAAAACAAGACAAGCAAGACCAGCTAGCATTCGGTTCTTCATGATAAACATCCTTCGTGTTTGTTAAGTGTTAACGCTTATTTCTTATCGCAATCGCTCTTTCGGGAAAATCGGTAATAATCGCTTGGACTTGTACGTCTAACAGTTGGCCAATTTCCGCTGGATCGTTTACCGTCCAAACGCGTATTTTATCATATAATTCCCTTGCACCGATTTGATACTCCTCAGGAGGGGGCAATACCATTTTTTTATGAACATGCAAAGCCTCAAGGTCCAGCATGTTCATATGATCGATTGGAAAAGAAATTTTATTATTGACTAACCAGGCAATATTCGCGTCGGGAGCTACTTTTTTCATTCGCATTAACGACGGCAAATGGAAGGAAGAATACACAACTTTTCGATTGTTGCCATACTTTTTCACGATCGAATGCACTTTTTCTTCTATGCCCTCATAAACCACCGCATACGTTTTTAACTCAATATTTAGCTCCGTAGGATAGGGGGCCATTAACTCCAGTACTTCCTGCAAAGTAGGCACCGTTTCCGAATCCCACGCTTCCTCGTAGTCTGGTAATAGAACAAACCGACTTCCCGCACTAACTTGTTTTATTTCGGATAATGTATGATCTTTAATCCAGCCTGTTCCATTTGTCGTCCGGTCTAGTGTTTCATCATGAATGACGACCACTTCTCCATCTAGTGTCAAGTGGACATCTAATTCGATTCCTTCCACACCTTGGTCGATTGCTTTTTTAAAACTAAGCAAGGTATTTTCAGGGTAGCTACCTTTTGCTCCGCGATGGCCATAAATCTTCGTCATGTGATCACCTTTTCTTTTTATGATAAAAAGGAAAAAGCATGGCAGCCCACACCTTTTCCTTTTTCCAATGATCGGTTAGTTTCCCCTTGCTTTGTTCGCCTGTTGGATAGCATCGTTAAACTGCTGTACAGTTGTTTTATAGGTGCTATCTACGTTTTCACCATTATATACCGTTTCAAGTGCTGACTCAATAATTTTACGGCCTTCAGGAAGCATGTCCATTAATGCACCTTGAGTGGCATAGGATGGCTTTGTTGATTGCAATTGATCTACTGTTACTTTTAATTGCGGTTTCTCTGCCCAAGCATCTTTGACGAGTTTTTCTTCATAGGCAGCAGGGTTGATCGCAAAATAACCTGTTCCGACATGCCATTTCGCTTGAACTTCAGGTTTTTGAAGGTATTTCATGAATTCCCAAGCAGCCTGAGATTCTGCTTCTGGTTTGCCTTCCATCATCCATAAGCTTGCACCACCGATAACAACACCTTGGCGCTCTTTGTTCTCAGGATGCGGAAGGAAAGCAATTCCAACTTCGAATGGAGCATTATCGATGATGTCTCTGGCGCTAGCTGAAGATTGAAGGAACATGGAAACATCCCCTGCCAAGAAACCTGCGACCATGTTATCGCCATTTGTACCATAATTTGCGAAAGTACCATCATCCACCATATTTTTTACCCAGTTAAAAATCGACTTTCCTTCTTCTTCACTCCAGCCAATGCTGGTTGGCGTACCAGTACGGCCATTATCCTTGTTTAACAATAAGGCACCTTGGTTTGCAAGAAGCTGTTCCCATAACCAACCGTAAGCCTGTAGTGCAAAACCTTTCATTTTTGGATTTGACTCTGTGATCGCTTTTGCTGCTTTTTCCACTTCTTCATACGTCGCAGGTGCTTGATCCGCGTTCAGGCCAGCTGCTTTAAAGGCATCTTTGTTATAGTACATAACTGGCGTAGAAGAGTTAAATGGCATGGAATAAAACTTTCCATCCAACGAATAGTATTTGGTGATATTTTCTTCCAAGCTGCTCATGTCATATTGATCTTTGTCCACAAATTGCTGAATCGGAAGAATGTTTCCACTGTTAATCATTGACTTTGTTCCGATTTCAAAAGTTTGCATCATCGTTGGCGAGCTATCGGTACCCGCAACCGCATTGAATTTCGTCAGCGCTTCATCATAAGTTCCCTGGAATTCAGCCTTTACCTGAATTTTATCTTGAGAATTATTGAAGTCATCGACGATGCTGTCTAACGTCTCCTGACCCGCACCACTCATCGAATGCCAAAAGGTGACAACTTGTTTTTCACCTGTTGTGTCTTTAGTACTGGCTTGGGATGTGTTACTCCCGCTGGAACAGGCCGATAGCAGCAAAAGAATCCCTATTGTAACAAGCAACATCATTTTCTTCATTTTTTTCTTCTCCTTTTATGGTTGAATGTGGAAAACCGTTATTTGACTGCACCTTCCGTTAATCCTTTTTGCAACTTCTTTTGACCAAGGAACAGCAGCAGTAAGGTCGGGATAATGACGATGACGGCACCCGCCATCATCACACCCCATTGGTTCAATTGTTCCTGGGTTTGCAATTGCTTCAAACCGATTTGAATCGTACGAACCGTTTCATTCGTCGATGCTAAAAGCGGCCATAAATACATATTCCAGGAAGTTAAAAAGCCATAAATTCCAAGTGTTACCAAACTTGTTCTGGAAACTGGCAAGACGACTGATAAAAAGAAGCGAAAATCGCCCATTCCAGCAATCAGGCTTGCTTCACGCAATTCTTTTGGGATTTGTTTGAAATTTTGCCGCAATAAGAAGGTTCCAAAAGTTGTCGCGAAAAACGGAACAGTCAATCCTGCATAAGAATCAATCCAGCCTAAATTTCGGATCGTGTGAAAGTTTGGAATAACCGACGCTTCAAAAGGAACCATCATCGTCGCGATAAAAAGAAAGAAGAGGAAATCCCTTCCTTTAAATTCCAAAAACACAAACGCATAGGCCGCCAATGCTGATAAAGTAAGCTGTCCAAGCGTAATGAGCATCGATACGATCAAGCTGTTAAAAAGAAAGTGAAGGAATGGCAAGCGCTCAAACGCCGCTATATAATTATCAAACGTAAACGTCGTCGGAAGGCTTCCGGTCAAAATATCCTGGTTGGTCATAAAACTCATCACGATTGCCATGAGCGCGGGACCTGCAAGCAGGAGGGCCGAAATGATCAACAGTACATAAAAAATCAGTTTCTTTCCTGTTGAGAGCATCACTGATAATGCACCTTCCTTTCGCCCAACTTAAATTGAAGGGCAGTCATCAGTAAAATCAGGATGAATAACACGACGGCCTGCGCACTGGCAGATCCAAACTGATAGTTCACGAAAGCTTCCCGATAAATCGAATAGACGATTAAATTTGTCTCATTGGCTGGACCGCCTTTTGTTAAAATATCAATCTGGCCAAACGTTTGAAACGAATGGATGATCGAGACGGTAATCACAAAGAAGAAGGTTGGCGAAAGCATCGGGATCGTAATTCTACGAAGCTTGTAAAAATAGCCGGAGCCTTCAATATCTGCACTTTCATAGAGAGACGAATCGATCGATTGCATTCCGCCCAGCAAGATCAAAAAAGTAAAGCCAATGTTCATCCATATCGTCGTCATCGACACAGCGAGAAGCGCCCACTTTGGATCCGTCAGCCACTCAATCCCCCCTGCCCCAAATGCTTCAAGGATTTTATTCAAAAGTCCCATCGTCGGATGGAATAAATACAGCCAAAATACGGAAGCGGCCGCAACTGATACTCCCATCGTCGAAGAAAAAATCGTTCGGAAAAAGCCAATCCCTTTTAATTTTTCATTGGCAATCACAGCTAAAGCAAAACTAATGATAACCGTTGGCGGAACCGTAAGAAACACAAATAAAAAGGTGTTTTTAACACTTTTTAAAAAAATCGGATCGACAAACAGTGCTTTGTAATTCTCCCACCCAACAAAAACAGTGGTTGCCCCTTGTGCATTGGTCAGAAAGAAGCTTAAGTAAATGGTCTGAAACATGGGATAGAACACGAAAACACTAAATAATATAATCGAAGGAAGTAAGAACAACATGCCTTTGAAAAAACTTTTCAGCCGGCTTTTCCGTTTTACTCGTTCTACTTGGCTGAGATATGCTTCTTCATTCGTTCCGATAGTGGGGGCGATCATACTCATACGGTTACAGCCCCTTGGCTTGTTTCTAGTTCTGCCGATTTGATCAATTCCCCTGAATCTGCATCAAAGAATAACAAGTTTTCCGGCTTCATTTGCACAAGTACTTTCTGCCCGAATTCGATCTGCCACTGCCCCGGCCATTTTGCCGTCCACAATTCTGAACCTACTTCAAACGCAATCAGCGTTTCATTTCCTAACTGCTCCACATTCACTGCTTCCAGCTTATACATATTTTCTTTTTTCGCTAAGCAAGGCTCCAAATGTTCTGCACGAATGCCCACTGTTAATTTCCGGTCCTTCGGAATATGGTGGAAAACAGCTGGGTCCACTGGAATATGCAGTTCGTCTTCAATGATGAGGTGTTTCGCATTTTCTGAAAAAACAGCACTCCCTAAATTAATTTTTGGCGATCCGATAAAAGAGGCGACGAACAAGTTTTCCGGCTCATTATAAAGCGTAATAGGCTTTCCAATTTGCTGGATCTTTCCATCGTTTAAGACCATGATTCGGTCTCCCATCGTCATCGCTTCAACCTGGTCATGCGTTACATAAACCATCGTCAGCCCTAACTTTTTTTGCAGCCGGCGAATTTCAACCCGCATATTGGCGCGAAGTTTTGCATCTAAATTGGACAGAGGTTCGTCCATTAAACAGAGTGGTGCATGACTTACAACAGCACGTCCAAGTGCGACCCGCTGTCGTTGGCCTCCCGAAAGTTCCCTCGGTTTCCGTTTCAGCAAATCTTGAAGCCCCAACATTTCTACCGCGTCATGAAGTCTTCGCATCTGTTCTTGTTTCTCTACTTTTCGGCCTTTTAAGCCAAATAGAATATTCTCTTTTACTGATAAATGTGGATATAAGGCATAATTTTGAAAAACCATTGATAAATTCCGGTCCTTTGGTGGGAGATGGTTCACCGTTTGACCATTTATTTTCAAAACCCCGCCGGAAATTTCCTCCAGTCCTGCTATCATTCTAAGCAACGTACTTTTTCCGGAACCGGAAGGTCCAACGAGTACAAAAAACTCTCCCTCTTCTATGGACAAATCAATTCCGTTGAGCACGTCCTTTTGTTTATCATATGATTTAGCGATATTGATCAGATCAATCTGACTCATACTAGGCCTCCCTTCTAATTGACTAGATTATTAAAACATAATTTTTTAAAAAAAATGGGCTATTTACAAATTGTTTAGGTAGAATTTACACTTTATTTATCTTTTTAATATTAGAATAAAGCACAACAGGAGAAGTTTTCAGATTGGAAACGAGAGGAGCAGGATAAATGGGAAAGGTTCAAGTATGTTCGGAACGAGGCAGCTCTTTGATCAATGAGGATGCTTTCATCCTCAATGAAAAAGCGCAAATTTATGGAGTCGTAGATGGGGCAACTTCTGTTTCACCCTACCAAAATGCGAAAGGGGAAACAGGGGGCTATATCGCTTCCCAGCTTTTGGCTACCTTTTTTCAACAAGCCTCAAAAACGCAAAGCTTGCGAGACATTGTCTTAGAAGCGAATCAAGCACTTCGAAGCGCCATGGTAGAAGCAGGGGTCGATGTTAGCCAAAAAGCGGATCTTTGGTGTGCCGCTTTTATCATTGTTCGAATAAACGAAACCAATATTGAGTACATACAAGCTGGAGATTGTATGCTATTCGCAAAATACGAAGACAATACAATCAGGGTAATGACCCATTCCCAAGTAGCTCATCTCGATGGAATGACCCTGAAAAAAGCGATGGACCTACGGAAACAAGGAAAAACTTCGAGGGACCACTTGCTGCCGACATTGCGGGCAAATCGAACAAAGGCAAATACATTGTCAGGTTATTCAGTCTTAAATGGTGAGCCTGCATTTGCCGATTTTCTCGAAGCAGGCATCTTCAATCGCGCTTGCTTAAGCAAACTCTATTTAATCAGCGATGGATTATTTTCCCCAACTGAATCTGCGGAGGAAAAAATAAACTGGGAACAAATGATCGATCAAATGGATAAAAAGGGCCTTAGTAGCTACACAAAAGAGTTAATCGCCACAGAAGAGGCAGATCCCGATTGCATCCGATATCCTCGACTCAAACGATCCGATGATAAAACAGGAATCATCATCGATTTACCATAGAGGCGGGAGAAAATAAAACAAAAGAAGCAAAAGGTACGCCACGCCCCTTTGCTTCTTAAAATTATTACTCTGTCGGAAAGCCTTCCTTTTTCCAGCGATCCATACCGCCCTCTAGGTGGGAAAGCTTTTTAAAGCCTAGTTTTAATAATGTGTTCGCAGCTGCCTGGCTGCGATGGCCAGTTTTGCAAATAAGAATAAGCGGGGTATCCGCCGAGTACTGGCTGGCTACCTCCTTTTCTTGTCCCCAAGGAAAGGATTTTGCCCCCTCTATATGTCCCGATTGGTACTCCATTTGAGTTCGAACGTCCAGAATAACTGGTTTTGGACTCTCGTTCCATTTTTCCGAGATGTCTTGTGGACTAAGATTCTCTAATGGTTTTGGGTGGCGAAATAAATTGAATAGATTCATTTAAACCCCAACTTTCGTTTTTTTTGTCGTTATGGACTATTTTAACCGATTTCGAGGGTACGAAACTTCCCTTGCGAAAAATAAAGTACTTGAATTGACATACCTGCTAGGAAAGAGTAACTTCATACATATTGGGAAATTTAGGTCCAACGGGACTATTCAGGTAAGGAACCGCAGTATCAAGCTAGTATCCCATTTATCGAGTTAGGGTGAAAAATCATGCAAAAACTGATAGCTGTTGAAAATATATTGAAAAACAATCTTCATGGACAGGCAATTTTAAACGGAATCACTGCCAGTATCATCGAAGGGGAACTGATCACGATCATTGGCCCCTCAGGTTCCGGAAAAAGCACGTTTTTATCATTAATAAACAGAATGACAGACCCGGATGCAGGCACACTCTTTTATAAAGCGAAACCTTATTTAGAGATGGATGTCCTGCAATTGCGCAGAAAAATCGGCATGGTGTTTCAAATGCCGACGATGCTGCCTGGAACTGTACGGGATAATTTACTCGTCGGGCCAAAACTCTTCCGTGAAACAGTAACAGAGGAGGAACTGGACAATCTATTGGATCAAGTGGCTCTTCCCCGATCGATAAAAGAACAGGAAGCCCGTTCCCTTTCCGGCGGCCAAAAACAACGTGTTTCTTTAGCACGCACTTTGGCTAACCGGCCTGAGGTGCTGCTTTTAGATGAAGTCACTGCCTCCCTTGATCCACACAGTTCTGAGGGGATCGAAGAATTAATTCAAGAATTGCATCGACAGCAAGGAACAACCATTTTGTGGGTAACCCACAATTTAAAGCAGGCCAAAAAAATCGGACAATACACATGGGTATTCGCAGATGGGGAAATCGTCGAACAAGGAAAAACGATCGAGGTTTTTGAACGCCCACTCCATAACGTAACCAAAGATTTCATCGCCGACGCTTTTGACAAGGAGGAAGTCCTCACACTATGAGTACCACGGCTTTGTTTTTTACATTAATATTCGTAGCGTTTGCTATATTGTTATCCTTTTGGCAACGGATTGGGCTGGAAAAAGACATCATGATCGGCACCATTCGGGCTGCCGTGCAATTAATTGCTGTCGGATATGTTCTCCAGTTCATTTTCCAATTGAAATCCTGGAGTCTCATTATCCTGATGCTTGCGATTATGATTACCGTCGCAACCTTAAACGCAAGAAAAAAAGGGAAAGGCCTTCCAGGGGTAAGCTGGAGGATTGCAGTTGCTATTACATCTACAGAAATTTTAACGATGGGGTTGCTTGTCGGGTTAAAAATCATCCAAACTACTCCTCAGTACATCATACCGATCAGCGGTATGATTATCGGAAATGGAATGGTCGTCTCCGGTCTCTTTTTCAATCGCTTAAAATCAGAAATGGAAACTCGTCGAGAAGAAATAAATGTGTATCTGGCTCTTGGCGCAACTTCTAAGCAGGCGGTTTCGAGCGTGATGCAAAACACTGTGAAAGCTTCCATGCTTCCAACCATTGACGGCATGAAAACAGTCGGCCTCGTCCAGCTCCCTGGAATGATGACCGGTATGATTGTAGCAGGTGCAAACCCAATTGTAGCCGTCCGTTATCAAATATTAATCATGTACTCCTTCACCTCCGCCGCTGCGATTACTGCCATCTTACTTGGAATATTAACCCACCGGCTCCTGTTTACCAAAGCCCATCAATTGATCGACCATCTGTAAGCGAAACAGCATCTTTCGAATAGGGGTCAACCTAGCAGTTTGGATAGGAAATAAAGATAAAAAAACAGAGCTAAAGAAGCAACACCTGTAACTAATACCGAAACCGACAGTAGCGGATGGCTCTTTTGTGATAAAAACACACCTGAAACAACGACTTCTAGCACAAAAAGAACGGCCCATAAAATATTGGTTGGTGAAAATAGCGCACCAGCCAGAAAATTTAAGATGAACAAGAGATTTACTAATATAAATAGACTGAGAAGAAGTTTTTTCATAAAATTGTCACCTTTTTCTTTTTTCTTTATAATAATAAATAATAACAAGTTATAATTTTATTTAGGAGAAATTCGATGCATATTCGAAATTGTTCCAGAGCCGTGATAGTAAATGAATTTAACGAAGTTCTTCTTGAAAAATTCGAATTTAAAGATAAAAGAGTAATTTCTATGGAGGAAAATATGAGTTTTGAAAATCATCTAAAGAATATTCCTGAGTTCGAGACTGATCGTTTATTTTTAAGAAAGTTATGTTTTGGTGACTTAGATGATGTCCATGAATTTTGTTCCAATCCAAATGTTGCAGCTCCTATGACCTGGGAAACCAATAAGACGAAAGAAACAACACTTCAATTTTTAGAAGATGTTATCAACGGTTATGTTAACGGTGAAACTGGTGAATGGGGAATACTCTTAAAAGAAACTAAAAAAGTAATTGGAGTTGCTGCAATAATTGATTGGAGTAATAAACACAAAAGTATGGAAATTGGTTACTTTTTATCAGAACAATATTGGGGGAAAGGAATTATAACAGAAGCCTTAGAAAAAATCATTGAATATGGTTTTGCTGAGTTATCGGCTAATCGGATAGAAGGAAGATGCGATACTGATAACATTGGTTCTCAAAAAGTGATGAAAAAATTAGGTATGAAATATGAAGGGACATTACGTAAAAACGAATTTATTAAAGGTGAATTTCGTGATACTCAATTTTATTCAATCCTTGCAAATGAATTCAATGTTAATAAGACAATGATTCATAAACTTGGCTTCCTTTAAATGAAAACCAAGTTATTTCTATCCTCTTCAATTACGTCAACCACTATAACACTATTAATTTGATATCCAAAAATAACCATTTTTCTACAACGTCATCATCTTTTACATGTGGTTTTGAATTTTGAAAACCATCTTGGTATCTATTTCAATTGGTTCCATTTTAGCTAAATTCACTCTTGCCTTTTACCCTCAGATGACTTCATAATGCTTTAGGAAATAAAAAGACCCCCGCTTAATTCAACTCAGGAGCCGTCCAACCGTCCCGATGTCTCAAAAATTTCTTTTCAACATATGGTGATGTCATAGCCGATAGTAGTGCTCCATAATTTATGTCAAAGGCTACTTCATCGCCGACTTTTAACTCTGTTTTTTTAGCATCAATGATGGTATGATCACTGCTTGAGCCGAGAATTTCAATATCTATTCTTGGTGTTAGGCCGGAAACTAAGACATCTTGACAACCCACCCCGAGGATGACCCTCCTAATTTGGCCACGATCCAGAAATTGCGGCGAATCTCCAAACGCATTTTGACCCCTTTCCCCATCAGGCAAAGAGGCTTTCCACTTAGATTCGATGACCTCAGCAACGAAGGTAAACACATCCGTGAATAAACCGGGGATTTCTGTTCGACCAAGTGTTTCACGGCCGAGAAAAATAGCTTCCCCTATTCGTAAATTATTGATGTTACCGACGTCATCATTAGCCATGAACCAGTTATAATTGGCTGAATTTCCTCCTGATATATAGGTAAGGGGGATCTTAAATTTCTCCTCAATATGTTCAGCCAGGAAGGATAATGTACGCATCTTACTATCAGTTGGTTTCACTCCGCCAAGACAAGCAAAATTTGCTCCAATTCCAACAATGGTTATTTTAGGAAGTGGCAGTACCTCCTCGATAAAACGATCGAGATCTGCAGGAAGGATCCCTTCCCTCAGATCGCCCATGTCCACCATCAGAATGATTTTATGTGGGCATTCATTTTTAATGGCAGCAGCAGAAAGACATTTTATTACAGCTATCTCCGTATTAAAACTGATATCCGCATTTTTTATCACGAGGTCCACCTCGCTTAACGATGGAGTTTTTAATAAAATATATTCCGCCTTTATATTTGCATCACGCATATTTTTCAGATTGTCTATTTTGGAGTCAGCCAGAATTCGAAGTCCCTTATTTACAAGAACCTCAGCAATCTCAGGAATCCCACAAACACTTTTCGTAACACCCATAATTCCAATCTTTTTTTTGCCAAATAAATTCAATAGGACTTCGACATTGTTCCCAAGTTTCACTAGATCAATTTCCACCCTTGACGACATAAAATCAATCAATTGATGTGCACTTCCTCCAATTGATTTGTTCTTTTCTCCAATGCTGGGAATGTCTCAAGGATGCTTGTTATCAGTTTGTCACAGCCGTGTAGGAGAACATCCGTAGCCGGTATGTTCAGTTGTTCTTCATAGTTATCTATCACCTTATCAACTTCTGAATCAGTCATATTTTCATGGTTAAGGGTAACGGCAATCACTTTTGTATCCGAAAATCGCTCAATTAAGTCAATCTCACTTTCTAAGGTTGGCATTTTCATAAAGTCAAAATCTCCTAGTTGCTGACGTTTAGGAGGATGTTGAACAATGACCGCGTCCGGTCTTGAGCCTCTTAAAATTCCGCAAGAACTCACATACCCAGGATGACTCAAGGCTCCCTGGCCTTCGACGATAATCAGATCAGGACGATCATTTTCGTAAGCTTTCATGATTTCATTTTCAAGTTCCCCGATCATAAATTGCAGTGGCATGGCATCGACCGCAACACCGTATTTTGCCCCTTGAATGATCCCAGTCTGGCCGGTTGCCACAAATGAAACATGGTACCCTTTCGCCTCCAAAGCAGCCTCCAGAATGACACAAGTTGTTCGCTTGCCAACGGCACTATCGGTCCCGAGAATCGCAATTATCGGGGTTGGCATATCTAAAATTCGTCCGGAGAAAATATGTAAATCTTTATTAGGGAGGGGCTTTCGAATATCGTGGATGGCAACGCCGTACTGACGAGCATGCTTAGCAAACTCTTCATCTTCGGTGAGAAATTCTTGCAGGGGATTAATGATATCCATGCCATTTTCCATTGCTTTTAAGAAGATCTTTCTTTCCTCTTCTTTTAAAACGGCATTAGCAGGTGCAATTCCATAAATAAACTGCTCAGGTAATGGAGTCACCGTTTCCATCACATTTTCAAGGCTTGCATAAATCGGTATGTTATTTTTTTCTCCTTCGAGAAATTCACCTGAATCCAAATTTGCCTTCGTACTGTCAATAACACCGACAATCAGATATTTTTTAGAGTTTCGAATCAAACCATTTGCTGTCTTTCCATCCATTGACCCAAAATTTCCTTCACAATAAATAATCGCTGTTTTTTTCATACTAATTCCCTTCTCGTTCTATTTTTTCCCGAACAAAGAAAAAACACCTTAACCAATCGAGCAAATAAGGCTGGAGCCAATTCCGAAAGATGTAAGGTGTATTACTATAAATTTATTCTCTTCTTTGTTATTCATTATAGCACAGTGGAAGCCAGATGGGACATTTTTACTGGAACAAAAAGGAATCTGTTTTGTTTTCGTGCTATCTTTCGAGAACCACCCACCAATCCAAGTATATTAGAATTGAAACTAAATATGCCATCAAACGAAGATTTATTAACCGTCCCTATGTCTCAATCATTACTTTTTCCCTATATAATCCAAATTCCTGAAAAATAAACCTATTCAAACTGCTTATTTCGTGTTGCTAATTTGTCGATAAAATAGGCATCTTACTCTATCGATTATTTTTCTAATATTCTGTAAAGTATAGGTGAATCTAGTTTTATAGGAGGAATGACAATGGCATGGAAGAAGAAGGTTTTATCCGTATCTTTATCAAGCGTGATCGCATTAGGTGCGGTGACAGCGGTGGCACTGCCTGCAGAAGCAGTCGGAAATGGTCCAAGTACCGGTCATGGATCCCTTCAAACATCGATTTTGCATACATATGGGGGGTTGGTAGATTACCTGAAGACTCAGGATGCCAAGCAGGAGGCAATGGAACTTGAAGTAATTGGCCAGACAGTCAAAGGCCGCGATATTCACATGGCAAAATATATTTCGAATCCAGAAAACCCAACGATCTTGTTTCTGACGCAGCAGCACGGAAACGAGCAGTTGACCACCGAGGGTGCACTTGAGTTCATCAAACACTTAGGCACTGGTAAAACAAGCGGAGTACTGGATCATGTCAACATTCTTGTGATTCCCATGTTAAACGCTGACGGAGCGATGGGCGATGTCGACTTCTCTCTTGAAGACTATCTTGCTGATGGCGACCGTCACCTGACTCGTTACAACGCGAACAAGATTGACCTCAACCGCGAACATGATAAAAAAACGAACGAGATGGAGCCAGAAGCACGCGCGCTTCATGAAAATGTTTTTGCCAAATACAACATCGATTACATGATTGACCTTCATCACCAAGGCACCTTAAGTGAAACAGAAGGCGAGCTTGTCTCTGGATCGATTCTTTATCCTACAAACGAAAACGTAAAGCCAGAGGTGCTTGAAGGCTCCAAGAAACTTGGTGCAGTCGTATACAACGCACTTGAGGATACTGGTTGGGGCCACATAGGCAAATATCGCGGAGGTACCGGAGAAAACATTGGCCGAAACGGAGCGGCTGTGCGCTATGACATTTCAACCCTATTATTCGAAATGCGCGGCATGTCCGATCATTATTATGAGCCATATGCGCTAGGCCAGAAAAGCAATGGCTATCTAATCAAGCAGACCATTACCACTTTGGATGCAACCGTCAGAGCCATTGCAGACGACTCTATCGAAACAATGGATACTAGCTTCTGGGATACGCTGCCGGAACAGACGAACAGGCAAAGCGAGGAAGCGGACGAATAAAAGTCCGATAAGAATGCCAAGCATTACAGGCTCATCTCCATGCAGGGAGGTGAGCCGTTTTTTGTCGTTCATGAACTATCCCTAATCTGGCTGAAGCCAGCATTCGTCTTAAATGAGATTTCTCAGTTT
>NZ_JXIQ01000094.1 GCF_000934845.1 Mesobacillus subterraneus | reverse complement strand
CTAAAAAATTTTTATCGGACAGACTCCTAGGCGCTGGAGCTAGACAATTCTCAAAGTGAATTTTATACTTTCTTATTCTTTGAGAAAAATCAGTGGACTCTTTGAGGTCCTTTAATATAAAATGTTTAAAACAGACTGAATATTATATTTAGAAATACTATTTCGAAAATAGAAAGGAGTAGGATAGTGGCAGATGCTCCGGTTTTAGAAGTGAAAAATCTCAAGACTTCCTTTTTCACAAAGGAAGGAGAGATTCCTGCAGTAGAGGATGTTAGCTTTTCAGTTAATAAAGGAGAAATTCTCGGAATAGTCGGAGAATCAGGCAGTGGCAAGAGCGTAACGTCCTTGTCGGTCATGAAGTTGATTCCTCAGCCGCCGGGGAAAATTACCGGCGGGGAAATCCTGCTCAATGGGGAGGATTTAGTCCATGCTTCCGAGTCAAGGATGAGAGCGATCCGCGGAAATGAAGTGGCGATGATTTTCCAGGAGCCGATGACTTCGCTGAATCCCTTATTCACAATTGGGGAACAGCTAGTTGAAGCGTTGAAAATACATAAAAAGCTTGGCAAAAAATTGGCAAACCAGCAGGCTGTTGAGATGTTGAAGCTTGTTGGTCTTCCTAGAGCAGAGCAAATTGTCAAGGAGTACCCTCACCAGCTTTCCGGTGGGATGAGACAAAGGGTCATGATTGCGATGGCACTCAGCTGCCACCCGCGGGTCCTGATTGCAGATGAACCGACAACAGCACTAGATGTGACCATTCAGGCACAGATCCTGGCATTGATGAAGGATTTGAATGAAAAGCTTGATACAGCAATCATCTTGATCACTCATGACCTTGGTGTCGTTGCCGAAGTATGCCAGCGCGTTGCTGTGATGTATGCAGGAAAAATTGTCGAGGAAGGGCTGGTTAGGGATATCTTTAAAAATCCAAAGCACCCGTATACGCTTGGTCTGCTTAAATCAATTCCTGACATCCGGGATAAAAAAGAGCGATTATATTCGATACCTGGGAATGTGCCAAAGCCTGGTTCCATTAAGACAGGCTGCCGATTTGCGGCTAGATGCGATTTTGTGATGGACGAATGCCTGAGTGTGGACCCGGAACTGTATGAAACTGAAAGTCCAGGTCATACTGTTCGCTGCCTGTTGCATCGGAAGGAGGGGATAGCCGATGGCAGAAGTACTGTTAAAAGTTGACGGTCTTAAAAAATACTTTCCGATTACAGGTGGAATCTTTGGGAAACAGACAGGTGCTGTAAAAGCAGTTGATAATATCAGCTTCTGGGTCAACAAAGGAGAAACACTTGGATTGGTTGGAGAATCTGGCTGCGGGAAGTCGACAACGGGCAGAATGTTGATGCGCCTGATCGACCCGACAGAAGGACAAGTCGTGTTCGAAGGGAAAGATCTTGTAACCCTCTCGGACAGTGAAATGCGCAAAGCTCGGAAGGACATGCAAATGGTTTTCCAGGATCCTTTTGCATCACTTAATCCGAGGCATACTGTGGAAAAAATTTTGGAAGAGCCCCTCATTGTCCACGGAATCGGGACGAAGAAGGAACGAAAACAAATGGTCAGGGAAATGCTCGAGGTAGTCGGTCTCAGCAGTTACCACGCTAAACGGTATCCCCATCAATTCAGCGGCGGACAGCGCCAGAGGATCGGGATCGCACGGGCGCTGATGACGCGGCCAAAGCTGGTCATTGCTGATGAACCCGTTTCTGCACTGGATGTATCCATACAGTCTCAAGTCTTGAATTTGCTGAGAGATCTGCAAAAAGAATTCCAGTTAACCTATATTTTCATTGCCCATGATCTAGGTGTCGTAAAACATATCAGCGATAGAGTAGGAGTAATGTATTTAGGCAGACTAGTAGAAATCACCGAAGCGGATAAGCTGTATGAAAAGCCGCTTCACCCGTATACTAGGGCATTGCTTTCAGCGGTGCCGATACCTGATCCAGATATAAAAAGCGCTGGGGAGTTGCTCACCGGCGACCTTCCAAGTCCATCGAATCCTCCGCAGGGATGTGCCTTTCATACGAGGTGCAAGGAGTGTATGGAAATCTGCAAGACAGACAGACCTGAATTACGGGAGCTTGAACCAGGTCATTTTGCTGCCTGTCATTTGTACTCCTGATCAAAGAGGAATGCAGACAGGAAAAACAGCATAGATGATATAGAACATGGACTGGACAAATGATCCGGTCCAAAATAAAAAACGAGGGGGAAGAATATGAAAAAGCGTATTAGATTCATGTTTTTGGCGTTTATCTTTATTCTTAGCATTGGGCTTGCCGGCTGTAATAATGATTCCGGAGGCAAAAAAACAGGCGGTGAATCGGGCGCTGATGGCGGATCATCGTCAGGGGGAACCTTGGTATTTGGCCGTGGTGGTGATTCAACATCGCTTGATCCGGCAATTACTACAGAAGGGGAATCGTTTAAAGTAACGAAGAACATCTATGAAACTCTCATCAATTTCGGTGAGCAGGATACAGAAATACAGCCAGGACTTGCTGAGAGCTGGGAAGAATCTGCGGATGGCTTGAAACACACATTGAAATTGCGTGAAGGAGTTAAATTCCATGATGGAACAGACTTCAACGCCGAAGCCGTCGTCTTCAATTTTGAGCGTTGGAAGGCAGGAAATGCGGAACAATTCTATTATTATAACTCACAATTTGGGGATGTGATCAAAGAAGTAAAAGCAGTGGATGAATATACGGTTGAATTCACTTTGAACCGCATTTTGGCACCTTTCTACAAAAACCTTGCGATGTCTCCTTTCGGGATTGCAAGTCCAGAAGCAGTTAAGAAACATGGTGATAAGTATAATGAAAACCCAGTAGGTACCGGGCCATTCAAGTTCGTGGAATGGAAGCGAAATGATAGAATTACTTTGGTGAAGAATGAAGACTACTGGCAGGACGGGCTTCCGAAGATGGATGAAGTGATTTTCCGTGTCATCCCAGAAAACTCTGCCCGTATGAACGCATTAAACACCGGAGAAGTGGATATTATCGACGGAGTGAACTTTAGCGATGTCGAGTCAATTGAAAGCAATCCAGAACTTCAGACATTTTATCGACCGTCTTTAAACGTTGCCTACCTTGGGTTGAACACCGAACGAGGACCGCTTAAAGACAAGAAGGTCCGCCAAGCACTAAACTATGCAGTGAATAAGCAAGCGATAATCGATGCTTTCTTTGCTGGTGCTGCCGAGCCTGCAAAGAATCCAATGCCAAAAACGGTAGCTGGTTACAATGATGACGTCGAACCATATGAGTACGATCCTGAAAAAGCAAAGGCGCTTCTTAAAGAAGCAGGCTTTGAAGATGGTTTCGAAATAGAGCTATGGGCTATGCCGGTTGCAAGACCTTATATGCCTGATGGAAAGAAAGTCGCAGAAGCCATTCAGAAAGATTTTGAAGATGTTGGCGTAAAAGCAAAGATCGTTTCTTATGAGTGGGCAACTTACCTTGAAAAAACCCGTGTCGGTGAAGCAGATACTTTCTTGCTTGGCTGGACAGGCGACAATGGTGATGCTGACAACTTCCTGTATGTGCTTTTAGACCAGGATAACATCGACAGTAATAACTATGCACGCTATGCCAACCAGGAAGTACATGATCTGTTTATCAAGGCTCAATCTACCAATGACCAGGCTGAACGGGAAAAACTTTATAAAGAAGCTCAATTGTTAATCAAAGAAGATGCTCCTTGGATTCCACTAGTCCACTCCGAGCCTGCTCTTGCAGGCAGGGCTGATATAACTGGCTTCAAGCCGCATCCAACAGGATCAGACCTGCTTGCAACGGTTGAATTCACGAAATAATGCATCAGGAAAAGGGAGAACATATGCATTCTCCCTTTTTTTAAGTTGCAGGTGCTTGCCTGTTTATTAGAGAGGAGGCGGGAAGGTTGTTTACCTATTCTGTCAGAAGAATATTTTCATTAATACCAGTGCTATTTGGACTTTCTCTTATTGTATTTTTCATGATCCGGGCAATTCCTGGTGATCCTGCCCAAGTCATTCTCGGTCAGCTGGCGACCAAAGAGGCAATCGCGGATTTGACTAGAGAGCTGGGACTCGATCAGCCTTGGTATGTGCAATATTTCCATTATCTCGGCGGACTGCTGACCGGCGATCTTGGTGAATCATTAAGAACAAAATCTGCGATCAGCACGGAGGTCTGGCCATATCTCGCAGCGACAATGGAGCTTTCCTTTGTGGCAATGATGATTGCAATTGTAATTGGTGTAAACGCAGGCATCATCAGTGCTTGGTTTCAGAACTCTTGGTTTGACTATGCAGCGATGGTACTAGCTCTTATTGGCGTATCCATGCCAATTTTTTGGTTAGGTTTGATGGAACAGTGGGTGTTTGCAATCAATCTGGATATTCTGCCAACCTCTGGGCGGGAAGAAGTCCGCAATCCTGTAGAGGCGATCACGAATTTTTATCTAATCGATACGCTAATTCAGGGTCAGACTGCCCAGTTTGTCGAAGTGCTGAAACATCTTGTGCTGCCAGCAGCTGCGCTGGCAACAATCCCTATGGCTATCATAGCGAGAATCACGCGCTCCGCGATGCTCGAGGTCATGAGATCTGATTTTATTAGGACAGCCAGAGCAAAGGGTTTGAGCATGTTCTGGGTTGTGTATAAACATTCATTGAAAAATGCCATCATTCCAGTTTTGACGGTCATCGGTCTGCAAACTGGGCTTCTCCTTGGCGGAGCAATTCTAACGGAAACAATCTTTAGTTGGCCGGGAATTGGCCGTTATATTTACGAAGCAATTGGTTACCGTGATTATCCCGTCATTCAGTCCGGGATTCTTATCATAGCCTTGATTTTTGTCCTAATTAACCTTGTCGTTGACTTATTGTATGCAGCAGTTGATCCGAGGATTAAATACCATTGATGGAAGGGGAGAGATAGATGGAGATTTCAACTCAAAAACAAATGCCGCCGGCCGTACAGGCAGAGGAAAAAGTGGCGTCTCCCTGGGCAGAAGCATGGTATAGTTTCAAGAAAAATAAACTTGCGGTTATCGGAATGATGATCGTCTTGTTCTTTATTTTGTTGGCAATTTTTGCTCCAGTGATTGCGCCAGAGGGGATCAATGACCAGAAATTGGATGCCCGTCTTCAGGCTCCGTCAGCAGATCACTGGTTTGGGACTGATGACTTTGGACGTGATATCTTTTCCAGGGTTGTTTTTGGAGCAAGGATTTCTTTATGGGTAGGAACTTTTGCCGTGATGGGTTCGATCGTTATTGGCTGTTTGCTAGGAATTCTTGCCGGTTATTATGGAAAATGGATCGATGCAGTCATTTCAAGAGCATTTGATATAATGTTGGCCTTCCCTAGTATCCTGCTGGCAATTGCCATCGTTTCTGTTCTTGGACCTTCCCTGCAAAATGCGCTCATTGCGATTGCTGTTATTAATATCCCAAACTTTGGCAGACTGATTCGTTCCAGGGTTCTTAGTGTGAAAGAAGAAGAATATATTATGGCTGCCAGGGCGGTTGGAATGAAGGACAGCAGGATTTTATTCCAGCATATCCTTCCAAACAGCATGGCACCGATTATTGTTCAGGGAACACTGGCGATTGCGACGGCGATTATCGAAGCTGCTGCACTTGGATTCCTTGGGCTAGGGGCAGAAGCGCCAAATCCCGAATGGGGAAAAATGCTGGCTGACGCAAAGCAGTTCATGATCCAGGCACCATGGACAATGATTTTTCCAGGGATTGCGATCATGCTGACTGTTCTTGGCTTCAACCTGATGGGTGATGGCATGAGAGATGCACTGGACCCACGAATGAAGAGCTAACAGAATTTAAAAGCAGCTGAAATCTCAGCTGCTTTTAAATTTCTGTATTTTGTTCGATCGTGACCTTGCCATCGTCTTTATGGTAAGACTGGAAGCTGGTCACAAGTTTATCGAGGTGTTCCACCTGCTCGCCATATTCCATGATGATCGAGACTAATTGCATGACGTGGTACTGCAACTGGCTGTTTGTCTGGTCCAGCCCATGTTTTTGCGTCAGAAACAATTCAAATAGCTGTTTTTTATTCAGGCATACATCCCCTGAGATATAGGTCGGTTCAGGGCGGACTTTGCCGACATACTTGAGCATTACTTGTTCATGATGATTGATCAGGCAGTCCAGCTGATGCTGGATGACTTCCTGGAATTCTTCTGGAAGCTGATTGAATTCATTCTCATATCGATGAAGTCTCTTCAGTGTTTCCAATGACTTTTTTACCGCACTGATCATCTGTCTATAAATGACGAGCTTACGGGATTTAGCGAGTTTATTGTTTTTAAAATAATCCCGTTCTTCTTTGTACATCATGTACAGCTGATCAAGCTTGATAATGCCTTCACGAAGTGTCTCAATATCTACCTTAAGCAGCTGATGCTCGGAGGCGTGACGGGTGCTCAATCTGATCCATTTCGTAATTTCTTCTGATAAAATAGAACTCTTATAATAAAGTTTGTTTTCATACTTTGGGGGCAGGAAAACAAGATTGACGATGAACGCCGATACAACCCCAAGCATGATAGTTGAAAAACGGATTATGGCAAACTGGATGAAATTATCGCCAGGAGTTTCCATAATCGCAATTAAGGTTACTAGGGAAAGGGCGATCGTCTTTTCTAAATTCAGCTTAAGGTTTATCGTAATCACCAATACAGCTGCAAGACCGATAATGAAAATGCTGTTGCCAAAAGCCATGACGAACAACACTGCGATGGCTGCACCGATCAGATTGCCCTGAATATGTTCAATAATCGATTGATAAGAGCGATATACAGTTGGCTGCAGGGCAAAGATTGCCGCAATTCCGGCAAATACTGGTGACGGCAGATGAAAAAGATTCGATAAAAATAATGCAAGCGTAATGGCAATTCCCGTTTTCAAGATGCGGGCACCAAGTTTCATTGGGTAAATTCCTTTCATAAGAGATAAAAAAACTATCTCATTCGTTAACTAAAAAAAGTGAAATTATTACTACTTTAAACCAATTCATTTAAAACTAAACAATTATGTACTATACAACGGATCCGGAAGAAGTTCAAGCGACAATTCACCAAAAAGCAAACCTTTTTTAAATGAAAGTGTTTACAGTTGGTTTTTTCATCTGTTTTTCCGAAGTGAGTACCAATTGATACGAAAACTGGCCCCGTTTCTGCAACGGGGCCAGTTTCAATTTGCTATTATTCTGTCGATACAGCTGGATCTGCCTGTTCTTTGACAGGAAGGACCTGGACAAAATGATCTTCTGGTTGTTCCATTATTAATGCGAGAGCTTTCGCTTCGTTTTCCTGGCCATGGCGTACCAGCATTTCCATGTAGGCAGTAAGCATTTCCGTTACATCTTGGATACCTTTTGCGGAAAGTGATTCGATTGAAACCTTGGCACCTTTTGCTATCCGGCGGGTGAGGGCTGCTTTTGTTAAGCCCATTTCTGGCTGGTGTCTCAGGTAGACGACACCGCCGGTCATCCCTGCGCAAATCCATGGTCCCGGATCGCCGAGAACAAGTCCGCGGCCATTGGTCATATACTCAAACGCAAACCCTTTGATATTGGCGCTTGTTCCGATGTTGCCGAATTCTTTTTCAGGGATTGGTTTTTTCACAAGTCCGCCGATAATCATATCTGCACCAGATAAACGGATACCGGCACGTGCATCGGCATTACCCTGAGCGATGAGCAATCCTTTCTGTGCTCCGTAGCCGAATCCTTTACCGACTGAACCATTGTAGTAACCGCCATCCTTGCCAGGGGATTTTGCGATTGAAATCGCACCGCCAAAGGAAGTCTTGCCGACTCCGTCCTGACCGCCGCCGTCAATTTCGATGTTGATTCCTTCTGTGTTATAAGCGCCAAGTCCGTTTCCAAGAATAGAACCTTTGTAACGGAGTGTGACTGGCTGCAGCTTGCGATAGGAGCCATCCAGTCTGCCGCGGACACGGTGGCAGGAAACCCTGCTGGCCAACACTCGCTGTTCGGCAGTGACTGCCTGGAATTCGCGTGACTGATGAAGCTCCTCATCAATGGCATCAAGATACTCAGCTCCGGCAGCGACTTGAAGCTGTGCCGATGCCATTGCCGCAGCAGCTTCTTTGTGGTGCATAATCTGTTTAATTTCAAGCGGCTTCAGCAGGTAGGACAAATCAAGCAAGTCTTCTCCTTTAATCTGTTCGAGCAAGTCGGAGCGTCCAACCGCATCCTGCAGATTCTTAATTCCGGCCGATGCAGCTAGCGCCTTCAATTCGTTTCCGAATGCAGTGAACAAATTCATGATGCCCTGGACTGCAAGATCGAATTGTCGCGGTACGAAACGGCGCAATCCATGTTCCTTCGCCTGTGCTTCCGTGTCAATTTGCGTTGCAATTCCAACATGGCATGTATCCAGGTGGCAGCCGCGGCAAGTTGTACAGCCGATGGCAAGCATCGATAATGTGCCGAAGCCTACGCGGTTTGCACCTAGTAGCATGTACTTGATCACATCCTGGGCACTCTTCACACCACCGTCAGCCCAGATTTCGACTTTGTCGCGCAATCCTGCTTCAAGCAAAGCGTTGTGTGCAGCCTTAATGCCGATTTCTGCAGGCAAGCCGACGAATTGCAGTGCGTGTATGCGGGCAGCGCCTGTACCACCGTCAAAACCACTCAAGGTGATAATATCAGCACCTGCTTTGGCGATTCCGACAGCAATTGTACCGATATTCGGAACGACTGGGACCTTAACGGCAACACGTGCCTGATCATTGGCTGTTTTGAGCTCATGGATCATTTGCGCAAGATCTTCAATGGAATAAATATCATGGTTGTTAGATGGTGAAATCAAATCGGAACCTATGGTTGCATTCCTTGCTTCTGCAATTTTTGCCGTAACCTTTGAACCAGGAAGGTGTCCACCTTCGCCAGGCTTCGCTCCCTGACCAATCTTGATCTCAAGCAGATTGGAGGAGTTCAACAGCTCAGCATTCACTCCGAAACGTCCGGAAGCAATCTGCTGGCCACGCGTACGTGGATACTTGCCTAGCATATCCTTGATTTCACCGCCCTCCCCATTCATGCTGACCATATTCAAACGGTCAGCGCCTTCAGCGTATGCACGGAAGGCGATTTCGTTTTGCGAACCGAATGACATAGATGCGATGACAAACGGAAGGCTGTGGTCCCCTACACCGATGTCAACTTCTTCTGGTGAAACTTTTCCGTCTCCCTTTTTCAATCCAGTTAAATGACGGATCGTCGTCGGGTTACTAACTTCCTGTTCGGCAATTTTGTCGCGGTAGACATTGTAGTCACCGGTAGCAGCAACCTCACTAATTGCTTTCCAGATACGAGGAAAGAGGTGGAACGTCTTACCGATTCGTTCTTTTTCGTTTTGAAAATCCTTCGCTCTTATCCATGCATCTTCTTTCATGGCGTGGAAATTGTATGCAAGTTCATTGGAACCAAAGAAGTTTACAATCACTAAATAATCTGCTATCTCATCATTCAGGCCAATAGCTGAGAAGAGACGTCCGTATCCGCGCAATTCATGGATACCGATCGTGGAAATCACCTTTTCCAGACCCTTCGTCAGGGCGCTGTACAGATTCACAAGCGGTGTGATGGACTCATCAAGCACAGTCATAAACATATAATATGGACTGACTGCGTCTGCGCCGAGTCCGAGTGCAACAATAATATCATGCAGCGATCTTAAGGAAGCGGAACGAACCAGGAGAGAGCAGTCGCGTCGCAACCCTGCTTTTACAAGAGCCTGATCGATCGCCGAAACGACCAGATGCGGATCGAGCCAGAGCGCATTCTCCTGATGGGCCATTGCATCGTCAAGAACTAGCAATGTTTTGCCATCCTTCACAGCAGCAATTGCCTCATTAGCTAATCTCTCAAGCCCATCCTTCACCGTTTCGTCATTATGGAAAACTGTTTCCAGGTAGGCCGCTAGCCTGTCATCCTGATAGCATTGGATAACCTGATCCATACTTGGCTGGCCTGTTTGCAACGATGCCTCATAGCCAGCTTTGCCTTCAATGAGAAGAGGGGTATGCAGTTCGATGACCTTTCCTGTTTCCGTTTTTGCAAAAAGCGAAGGGCGCTTGCCGAGTACCGTCCGCGTAGAAAAATGTTCTGCCTCGCGGTCACGGTCTATTGCTGGATTTGTTACAACAGCGACACTTTCTTTGATAAAATCAGCAATATTTTTTCGTTCCGGATTCATGGCAGCGAGTGGAGCGTCATGCCCAAGAGAGCGGATTGGCTCTGCTCCTTTTTCAGCCATCTGTTCGACGAGCTGGATGTGATCACGCTCCCAACCAAACGCTTTGTATTGGCCGTTATGAATTTTTTCTGGGTAGGTCATGGTTATCGTTTTGGCAAACTTTGAACCATCTAGGCGATGGCGTGCTTCCTGGAAAGCAAGGCGCTCTGAAAAACGCTGAAAGACCGCACTCTGAAATTGCTCCATTTCATAAACTTCGATTTTGTCCCCGTTCCATTTCAGGCCGACCTTTTCTCCTGGTGCAAGTGGCTTAGGATCATTGGTATACTCCGATGATGAAATGATTCCCGGCTCTGACGAGAACAGGTAGGAGCTTTCCGTTTCAACCATCCACAGCGGGCGAAGTCCAAGTGCGTCTACACTGAAAACTGCTTCATCGGCAAATCGTGAAATGATGCCGGCAGGTCCTTGGGCGAAATGTCCCCATGCTTCGCGGATATAAGTATATAAGTCTTGCAGATGTTCAGGATAAGCTTTCATTTCATTAATGATTGGCGGGAACATCATGTCCATTGCTTCAAACAAAGAGAATCCATCACGGCAGATGAATGTTTCTATAGTACGGCTTAAATCCTGTGAATCACTTCCGTCTTTGACAAGTGGGACATTAACCATTCGCGCTTCGTCGCGCAGTCTTGCAATTGTATTGATTTCTCCATTATGACCAAGGACGCTAAATGGCTGTACACGAAAAAAACTGGATAAAGTGTTCGTAGAATAACGGTTGTGCCCAAGAGTCATCGTGGATGCTACATGTGGGCTTGCCAGGTCATGATAGTATTTCGGCAAAATGTCCCCTGCGCCCATTACTTTGTATACAGCATGATACTGGCTGAGAGAAGCGACATGCACTTGGTCGTTTTCCTCGAAATCTATGATCATCTGAAACAATTTTTTTGAAAGCTCCTGTCCGGTGACATCAGCTGAACATGCAAACTGCCAAAAAACAGGATTTTCCTGGATGGCAATCGGGCCAAGCGCTTCAGGATTGGTTACTTCAATTGATGAAAAGAGCGGCTTTATGTTTTGGTTTTCCAGCTTTGCAATAAGGTTAGTTACGATTGCTTCTGCCTGATCCGTTCTCGTGATGAAAACATGTCCAACCACAAAGTTTTCGTTGTCGACAACGCTTGCGTCTGTACCAGAATCAATGAGCTTTTTTTTCCAGAGCGCCCGCGGAATGTCGATGTGCACACCGACTCCATCCCCTTCACCATTTATAAAGCCTGCACGATGGTTCATGGTGACAAGTCCATCAATACAGTTAAAAATATTTTCGCGCGTAGGCAGCTTTCTTTTTTCAATGCTGGCTACAATTCCGCATGCATCGTGTTCGAATCTTGAGAAATCTTTAAATTGGGAAGGATTCCATTGTGTTGTCATAAAAGTCGGCTTATAAAGTTTCCCTTAAAGCCGGTTCACCTCCTGAAAAATAATCTATGATTTGGCGTTTAATCGCTTCGTACATGAGGGTAAAAACTCTTTTGACGGGAAGGCAAAGTAAGGAATGAAAAGCGGCCATTTAAATGGCGAATTTATCGAATATTAATAGCAACTATAACATAAGAATTTTCAGATATCAATTATTTATACATTGTTTTGGATGAAGAAATATTTTTTGATAGAAAGCGATGATGAATAAAGGGATAGTATTGTAAACGTTTTCATTGTGGGAACCTAAAAAAACAGACATCGGATGAATGTCTGTTTTTTATAAAATATTGTATATTTATTCATTTACCATTGAATAAAATGCCTGATCAACTGCATTCAGGGTCGCTTCGATATCTTCCTGTGTATGAGCAATTGTAACGAACCACGCCTCATATTTGGAAGGGGCTAGATTGATTCCCTGCTGAAGCATAAGGTTGAAAAAACGCGCAAACATTTCACCGTCTGTGTTCTCTGCCTGCTCATAGTTTTCAATCTTTTCAGTAGTGAAGTAGATGGTAAGCGCTCCTTTCAGACGATTGATCGAGATGGAAATGCCATGCTTGTTTGCAGCGGAAGTGATTCCTTCCTCGAGCATCGCTCCAAGCTGATCAAGGTACTCGTACACCCCATCCTGCTTCAAAACTTCAAGGCAGGCAATTCCGGCAAGGATGGAAGCAGGGTTGCCAGCCATTGTACCAGCCTGGTATGCAGGACCAAGCGGAGCGACTTTCTCCATAACTTCAGACCGGCCGCCGTAAGCGCCAATCGGCAGGCCACCACCAATAATTTTGCCCATCGCGGTTAAGTCTGGCGTGATCCCCAATAAGTCCTGCGCTCCTCCGTACTGAAAGCGAAAAGCAGTGATCACCTCATCAAAAATAATCAGCGCTCCTGCCTGGTGTGTAAGCTCCTTCACTGCCTCAAGAAAGCCTGGTTTAGGCTCGACAATTCCAAAATTACCGACAATTGGCTCGACTAAAACGGCCGCTATCTGGTCTCCCCATTTTTTTAGAGCTTCCTTGAAAGGTTCAATATTATTGAATGGCACCGTAATTACTTCCTGGGCAATGCTTTTCGGCACACCAGCCGAATCAGGGGTACCAAGAGTGGATGGCCCTGAGCCAGCTGCAACAAGTACCAGATCTGAATGGCCATGGTAGCAGCCAGCAAACTTGATGATTTTATCCCGACCTGTATAAGCGCGGGCGACGCGAATTGTCGTCATGACTGCTTCTGTCCCTGAATTCACAAAACGAACTTTATCAAGTGCAGGCATTGCTTCCTTCAGCATTTTCGCAAATTTCACTTCATGTGGCGTTGGCGTACCATATAATACGCCGGTTTCGGCCGCTTTTTTAATTGCCGCGGTGATATGCGGATGGGCATGTCCAGTGATGATCGGGCCGTATGCTGCCAAAAAATCAATGTATTGATTGCCGTCAACATCCCAGAAATAAGCACCTTGGGCACGCTCCATCACCACAGGTGCGCCGCCGACTGCCTTGTAGGATCGCGAGGGACTATTTACGCCACCCACGATATGTTCCAGTGCTTCATTATGTATTCGCTCAGAATTTGTTCTTTGCATCATTAATCCTCCTAAATATAACTGCTTCCTTATTTTATCATGAATTTTAGTTATTACCACGTGTGTACTTGCTGTCATACTCCAATTTTCACCAGCGTATAGTGAAGAGAAGAGAGGAAGGGAATGAGGCGTGAAGATGCAATTTTACTTTTCCGTTTTCTTGATTGTTTTAGCGATATTTTTGAGTTTGCGTACATTATTCATTCCTCAAAAGCTTAAAGGCAAGCATGTCTCGTTCGAGAATTTTTTCACATTTGCCCTGATTTATGCAACGGTGATGGCTGGATTTGGATTACTGTATTATTTGCTTGATTTGAAGGGAATTTGGGTACTATCTGATGAGAGCATGCGTCCGAGCACTTCATCGTATGAAAGGATGTCTACGAGTATGTACTTCAGTGCGATCACCCTGTTTTCGGTAGGATATGGTGATATTGCGCCAGTAGGAGTCGGCCGAGCGATTGCTGTTTTTGAAGCACTAGTCGGTTATACAATCCCTGCAGCGTTTGTGACGAGAGCGATGTTAGACCAAAATCGTTCCTGAAGTGTCCTTGATTTGTATTCCAATCCGAAATTAGATAGTCTAATGATAGTAGATCCATTTGTTTGGATTTGTAGAGAAGTCGATAAAATAACGGAACCGATTGGAGGGAGAAAAATGAATTTGGAAATAGGAGAAAAGGCACCCGAATTTGAATTGTTATCTAACAAGAACGAATTAATTAAGTTATCAGATTTTGTAGGGAAGACAGTGTTGCTTTATTTCTATCCTAAAGATATGACGCCAGGGTGTACAACTCAGGCCTGTGATTTTCGAGATAATTACTCACAGTTTCTAGACCTTAATTGTGTTATTTTAGGAGTGAGTCCGGACTCACAAACAAAACATGAAAAGTTCATAGAGAAATATCATTTACCTTTTCAATTATTAGTCGACGAAAACCATAGGGTTGCGGAAGAATATGGAGTATGGAAATGGAAGAAGAATTTTGGAAAAGAATATATGGGAATAGAAAGATCAACATTTGTTATTGATAAAGAAGGTTATTTAGTTAAGGAATGGAGGAAGGTGAAAGTAAAGGACCATGTAAAAGAAGCGCTCGAATTCATTAAAAAAAACCTTTAAAACTCTAAGGCAGCCAAAAATGGCTGTCTTTTTTGCTGTTTTGCTAGTAGGTATAAGGTATAATTATTACTATGACCAGTCAGTCAATTGATATTGTGTATCGGAGGTGATGAAGATGAAGGAAAAAGAAAAAGCAATCATCGAAGCAGCGATTAAGCTATATGCGACGAAAGGGTTCACCGCAACCTCCATTCAAGAAATTGTCACGGAAAGCGGAATATCCAAAGGTGCTTTTTATCTATATTTCAAATCGAAAGAAGCTTTATTGATCGCAATTCTCGAATATTATTTTGATTATATCCAAAAAAAGCTTGAGGTGTTTGATAGTTATGTTCTACCTCCAAGGGAAAAGTTTTCACTAAAGTTGACCGCTTTATTCCATGCGATGCTCGAGCATAAGGAATTCATTATCATGCAATCAAGAGAACAGGCTATTCCCTTGAATAAAGAGGTAAAAGAATTGATGATCCGCAAATATTACGAAGCACAAATGTTTTATCAAGACAGCCTGCGGGCAATTTATGGAAAAAAAGCCGAACCGCATCTATGGGATATGGCACTTATGCTCGAGGGTGTCATTAATTCTTATATAAAACTGCTTCTATTCAATCCCGATGGATTCAAGATTGATGAATTAGTTGGATACATTCTTAGAAGAGTGGATTCATTGGTTGATGGATTGCAGGGAGAGGAGCCGCTGGCAACAAAAGAAAAAGTCGATGAACTGATAAAAAAGACAAAGGCATATTTCCTAACTGAAGGCCAGGACATTAAAAAGATGATCAATGAAATGAAAAACACAGTTGCTGATCTTCAGAATAGAGAAGACTTATTAATCACGCTCGATGTACTCGAGAGGGAGATTGATATGGAACTGCCCCGAATCCCGGTAATTCAGGGAATGCTGTCCAATCTGAAGGACGAACCTTCGCTTGATTTATATCGGGAAACAATCGCGAGCAAATATAACATAAAGGGGTAAACCCACTGCCTATTTTTACCGAAACAGGCTACTGTCCATTCATTCCAGCAGGAAGTGAATATCATTGTATTAGGGCATACCTCCTC
Organism: Mesobacillus subterraneus; assembly: GCF_000934845.1. Lineage (GTDB taxonomy): Bacteria > Bacillota > Bacilli > Bacillales > Cytobacillaceae > Mesobacillus > Mesobacillus stamsii. The sequence goes on along the minus strand of NZ_JXIQ01000094.1, from coordinate 2,355 downwards.
AAAACTTTTAGCGGACTTAATCGGTCCGCCTTTTTTATGAGAAAAACAGAATTTAAAGCCCGGAAATTACGTCGGATTTCTTTTTTAGTTGTTAAATTAAAAGAAAATTAATACAATTAATAGTACGACAATAGAACGAAGGGTTTGGTAAAAATGAATATTTACTCCTCGATTCTTCCAGCTGAGTCGCTGCAGGAAGAAGTGAAAAGGGAATTTCCTCAAGTGAATTTTGAATTCCATAAAGGGATAAAAGATGATTTATTTCTGGATGCAGAAGTTTTCCTTACTTATGGGGAAGATGTAACGGAAGAAATGATCGACAAAACAGATAAACTCAAATGGATTATGGTCATGTCAGCGGGTCTGGATAAACTGCCGTTTGAAGCGTGTAAAAACCACGGAATTCTGGTTACGAATGTGCGAGGAATCCACAAAATCCCGATGGCTGAGTTTGCCATCGGAATGATGCTGCAGCATGTCAAACAGATGAAGACGTTATCGTCAAACGAACGAAACAAAACTTGGGAACGTAAATTGCCAATGGGAGAATTGTACGGTAAGACATTGCTCATTCTAGGAATAGGTGCGATCGGCGGAGAAGTTGCCCGCTTGGCAAAAGCATTTAATATGCAAACGATTGGTGTCAACCGGAGCGGCCGTCAAGCTGAATGGGCCGACGAAATGTATACAATGGAAACCTTCAGGCAAGCATTGCCAAAAGCAGATTTCATCGTTTCAGTATTGCCAAGTACACAAGAAACGAAGCATTTCCTCGACTTGAACGATTTTGAATTAATGAAAGATTCCTCTGCATTTATTAATATTGGCCGTGGTGATTTGGTACAAGATGAGGTGTTGTTGGCCGCGCTTCAGGAAAAAAAGATCGCTCATGCTTATCTGGATGTTTTCTATGAAGAACCATTAATGGAAAGTCATCCATTCTGGACGATGGAAAATGTTACCGTTACGCCACATATTTCAAGTATAACCAAAAATTATTTGCCAAGGTCGTTTGAAATTTTCAAGCAAAACCTTCATACATATGTATGGAAAGCCAATGATTTTATCAATGTCATTGACCTGGATAGGGGGTACTAGGAATGAAAATCTATACAAAGACAGGGGACAAAGGAACAACTTCGCTGATTTACGGAACAAGAGTATCAAAAAGTGATAAACGCGTTGAAGCTTATGGTACATGTGATGAAGCGAATTCAATGATTGGATTGGCACTCAGTTATCTGAATGGAGAATTTTTCAACGGAAAAGAAGAAATGCAAAAAACTTTCCATAAGATCCAGACCGGTTTGTTCCATGTCGGAGCTGAACTGGCCACCCCTCCTGGTAAAGAAGTAAAATGGGTGCTTGAAGCAAAGGATATAGACGAATTGGAGAAGAAAATCGATGATTGGGATGCGGCTCTCCCGCAATTGACGAACTTTATTCTGCCTGGGGGCCACCAGGCAGGTGCTGCGCTTCATGTCGCAAGGACAGTTGCTAGAAGAGCGGAACGCCAGGCTGTGGAACTGGGAGATGAGATTAACCCGCTTGTCCTGTCCTATTTAAATCGCCTTTCAGACTTCTTATTTGTTGCCGCCAGATATGTGAATATGAATCTGGGAGCACAAGAACAAACCTTGCATCAAGAGTAAGCTGTAGTAATATTGACAAAAGCAGATAAATATTAGTACACTATTTATAAGTATTATAAAATAAGAATGATAATCTAAAAAGAAATGAGGTGCATGGCGGTGGTACAGAGTCAGTTAAAAGAAGCCCTTGATACCTTGAAGGATACAGGAGTCCGTATTACTCCGCAACGTCATGCGATACTCGAATATTTAATAAACTCCATGTCGCACCCTACAGCTGATGAAATCTATAAAGCGCTAGAAGGTAAATTCCCTAATATGAGTGTAGCGACGGTTTATAACAATTTGAGAGTATTCCGTGAAGTTGGATTGGTCAAAGAACTGACATATGGGGATGCCTCCAGTCGTTTTGACTTTGTAACATCTCAACATTATCATGTGATCTGTGACCGATGCGGAAAAATCGTCGACTTCCATTACCCAGGCCTTGACGAAGTGGAACATTTAGCTTCCCATGTAACAGGTTTTAATGTTGGGCACCACAGAATGGAGATTTACGGCATTTGTCCGGAGTGTTCCGCTAAAGAAAATCATTAAAACTTAAAGCTGATGGCGGTTGCTATCAGCTTTTTCATAATATCAGAATTTATATGCTTAACCTTTTTTGTAATTGCAGGAAAATCGAGACATGGAGCCAAATATTCTTAAACGAATCTTTTTTGTTGATAGACACGAAGGTGAAAAACGTCTCGAGGAGTTAGCG
>NZ_JXIQ01000093.1 GCF_000934845.1 Mesobacillus subterraneus | reverse complement strand
CAATACGGCTCATTGGTGACCCGTTTTCCCTTTTTCTGGTTTTTCAGTGCGCCAATACGGCTCATTGGTGACCTGTTTTCCCTTTTTCTGGATTTTTTAGGTACCAATACAGCTTATTGGGTTCAAAAGAAATTTTCCACGAAGAAAATGCTGGAAATTTATCAGACTGGCAGCAAATTGGATGGGACTACTTACCTGTACAGCCGTCAAAAAGCAGTGGAGGCAACCTCTTTGTCCAAACTTGTATACTTCTTGTTCCTTGTCGAACCACATACGACTTTAAAAATAATTATGGAAGGTATCAATGTAGAACCTAAATGGACACAGTTGTATAAGGTTAGTGAAAAGGGCTGTCATTGGGATAAATAGGACCTGGGCAGCTTCTTCTAAAGCAAAAAAATGGTTTGTGTTGGGGCTTCACAAAAAAGGGTAAACATATAAATATAAATTTTGATATTAAAGAAAAGACCCGCCAAGTGGCGGGTCTTTCTGTCATCCTGTATTCCTTAAACCAGCTGCTACACCACTGATTGTTAATAAAACCTGGGTCATTAATTCATCGTCTGGAATTTCATCCTTGCGAAGTTCTTTAATTAATTCCACTTGAATAAAGTTTAGAGGATCGACATATGGATTTCTCCTATGGACAGAATCTTTGATATTCGGCGTATGGTCTAGCAGTTCTTCATCTTCTGAAATTTGGAGAAGAATGTTCTTTGTCCGGTCGTATTCCTCCATAATATTGCTGAAAATACGATCGGCAATCGCTTTATTTTCAACGAGAGAAGTATATTCTTTGGCCGTTGTGATATCTGCCTTCATCAAGGCCATCTGTAAATTATCAATCGTACTGCGGAAAAAAGGCCATTCAGCATACATTTCCTGCAATAGTTCCAGGTTTTCAGGACTCTCTTGCGCAAAACTCTGCAAACCAGTTCCAGCAGCATACCATGCTGGTAATAGCTGTCTGCTCTGCGTCCAGGCGAAAACCCACGGAATGGCACGCAAATTTTCAAAATTGCTGCTATTTTTACGGCTCATTGGTCTTGAGCCAATGTTCAGCTCTGCAAGCTCTTTAAGCGGGGTGGCCTGGTTAAAATATTCAAGAAAATCGGGGTCCTCAAATACCAGGGACTGATATTTTTGCAGCGACACCGCAGAAATCTGTTCAATCGCTTCTACCCATTTTTGATCACGAAGATGTCCTTGTTCCGATTCTTTCAACACATTAGCTGCAGCCTTCATCATCGTTGAAGTAGCCTGTTCTAGACTTCTAAATGCGATGTCTTTCAAAAGGTAACGAGAAGAGAGAACCTCCCCTTGTTCCGTAATTTTCACGCCGTGGCCAAGTGTCTCGACTGGCTGAGAAAGAAGGCTTCTGTGTAAAGTTCCGCCTCCCCTTCCGAGTGATCCACCTCGCCCGTGGAAAAACTTTAGAGTGATTTGATGCCTTTTTGCTATATCATTAATCTCCAACTGGGCTTTGTACAGCTTCCAGTTGGCCGTCAATGTACCGCCGTCCTTGCTTCCATCTGAGTATCCCAGCATGATTTCCTGCTGATTGCCCATTTTCTTTAAGTGATTCCGGTATAATGGCAATTTGAATAATGTGTCCATAATTTTTGGACCGGCAGTTAAATCATCAATGGTCTCGAGAAGTGGGGCGACATGAATGTCTGATTCGAAAGTTCCATCAGCATGCAGTCTGTAAATACCTGCTTCTTTTGCCAGTAACAGTACCTCCAGCAAGTCACTTGCAGATTGCGTCATACTAACCAAGTAAACAGTAATGGAGCGTTTGCCAAATTCTTTATGCGCCCGCTTGATCATTTGGAATACCTCGATCATTTCCTGTGTCTCCTTGGAGTAGTCTTCGTGAAGCAATAGCAGTGGACGTGGATTTTCTAAAAGTTTTCCAAGTAGCTCCTGCTTTTCTTCTTCGGCTAAAGCGGGATAATCCTCCGTGATTCCCACTTTCTCCAATATTTCCGAGATTGCTGCTTCATGTTCTCCACTATGATTTCGAATATCTAGCGTAGCAAGATGGAATCCAAATAGTTGTACTTGTCTAATTAATTTTTGAAATGTTTTCAGTTCATGATGTACTGGATGATGCTGATAAATGCTTCGTTTGATGATCAGAAGGTCATCAAGTAATTCTTCAGAGGTCTTATAGCCAATGGCTGATTCCCCTGCTTCCTTAAGCCTTTGTACCATGACAGCGAATTTTCGTCTGTATACCTCGCCTTCAACATTCCACTTTTGCTCATTTGCAAGGTATGCTTCTTCATCTCGCTTGACAGATTCCAGTAATTCCTCACTAACGGCAACTCTAGTAGTTGAATGGCTGAATCGCTTCATTAAATCCACTAATACAGCTTTATATTTTTTTAATACAAGCCGCCTTTGTCTTTGTAGGGTTTCCCAAGTGATTTCCGGTGTAACATTCGGATTTCCATCCCTGTCACCGCCAATCCATGATCCAAAACGAAGGAAATGAGGGACTTCCCATTCATGATCCGGATAATGCTCTTTCAAACTGGTTTCCACCTCTTGATGGATTTCAGGCAGGACATCGAACAGTGTTTCATCAAAAAAATACAGTCCATTCCTTACTTCATCAATGACAGTTGGCTTCCGGTCTCGAAGTTCATCTGTCTGCCAGAGGACAGATACCTCATTAAATAAGCTTTCTTCTACCTTCCGACGCTCTTTCTTAGATAACAGAGGATTATCAAGACTTTTAAGAATATCTGCAATCCTTTTTTGAATTTCAAGAATGGAGCGCTTAGTTGCTTCTGTAGGATGGGCAGTAATGACCAATTCCAACGATATGGTATTTATGACATTTTGCATAAGCTCAGAGGATATAAAATTATCTTTCAATGAAAGAATGGCTGCTTCAATTGAGTCGGGTTGCGTACTCGTGTCTGACTGGAGCAGATAGTCACGTCGTCTGCGGATCCGATGATTCTGTTCTGCTGCATTGATTAAGTGAAAATACACGGAAAACGCGCGTATAATATTTCTCCTCATCGGGGCAGACAATTCAGCGATCTCCGTTTTTAAATCAGTGTATGTTTCAGGGTCATTTTCATTCCTGAGCGTTTTGCACATTACCCTGATCTTCTCTACTTTTTCAAATAATTCCATTCCGCCATGATAGACAAGGATGTCTCCAAGGATGTTTCCGAGCATCTTTACATCCCGGCGCAATGGCAAACTGCTATCGTTTACTTCAATTCCTGATGTCATTTTTGTCTCCCCTCTAACTTATGAGAATATTTTAACTATTAATATAGCATAAAAGTACCAACTTTGTGAAATAATAAGCATAAAAACACAATCAGTAGATTACAAAAGAGATTCCTTTTCGTTAAGTTGGTTTTCCTATTGCTACTACCCTCCATTCGCCTCTTTTATTCTTTTTTGGTACTGATCGATCAATTCATCAAGCCTTTTGAGTTGAAAGGAATAATCATACATTGCTGAACCTATAATCGTTAGACGAAGTCTATCATTTCGCTCCATTGTTCTATCCTCTATCACCGATTCAAGGAAAGATCCACTTTCCTGGACGATAGGGTCCACATCAAATTCCTTGATTTTCCCACTATATTTCAGCAAAATTAATTCATGGTACTGGATCAGTTCTTCTAAATGATCATCGAACTCGCGGGTCTCCACCTTGTGTGGGCGGCTTTGAAAGAAATGGTCCTCCACAATATCTAGAAGTCTCAAACCATGATGAAGGCAAGCAAGCATTTGTTTAAAAACGACTAGTTGCCTTATATCAAGGGGTTTGACTTTTGATATTTTCTCCCTCTCCTCGTCCAGAATTTTATACAGTTCTTCTAATTTAGCAATATCCTTTCGTAATTGAATCCACTGTTTTTGAAAAGTTTTTTCGGTGAGTTCATTGGATATCACTGTTCTAACCAGCAAAGATAAAGTTTTAAAGCTGCTATCCATTTTTTCCATGAAAATTTTACTGAAATTAGGTGGGTATACGATAAGATTCACGAGAAATGCCGATCCCATTCCTACAAGAACAATCAAAAACTTGTGAGCAGCAGCCAAGATCCCTTGTAATTCCTGTGAACTCATCATAATCAATACCGTAATTATAGTTAAGGAAATGGAACTTTCCATTTTAAGCTTCAAACTAAGGACAATGACAATCATGGTGATAAGACCGATAACAACAGGGTTGTTGCCGAACAAGTAAATAGAGGCCACAGCGATGATTGCACCGAACAAATTAGCCTGAAACTGTTCTGACACTTGTTTCCAAGAGCGATAAATAGACGGCTGGATTGTGAAGGAAGCTGCAATTGCAGCAAAAACAGGTGTCTCTAATCCAAACCATTTGGATAGGTATAAAGCCAAGGTTACAGCGATTCCTGTTTTGAGCACCCTTGGTCCTAGAGTAATCATGATGAAAACCCACTTTCTTTCTATAACTCATTACCTTAACAACAAGGATTAAAACGCTATACAAAAAGGTTATTCTCCCCTGAATCGGGAATAATACTCTAACAGCTTTTTAAAAAGGTGGAATTAGGATGGTGAACTTAGACAGAAATCATAATCCCAGGAATAATGCAGATATGATTTCACGCTTTTCCGAGAAAAATTTATCAATGGATGAGTTGGTCAATGAAACAAATCGGTTATTGATAGCAGCCAGCAATAATGACAAACAGTTATTTCCTATTAAAAAACGTCCCTCTTTTTTTCCTGATTTTCCGGTGAATGTAAAGAGATTTTTCCAGACTAAATCAGCCTTCGATGATGCTGTTCCATATCACACTGTTGTTGACGTAAATGGCAACGCTGCTCCAAATTGGTTAACGAAATTGAACAAAGAGTATGAACATCTTCTTGAAAAAATTAATCGTACTGTTCATATTGGGGACCTCGGAGCGGTCGGAGATGGCAAAACAGATCATACGGAAACTTTCAAATTAGCACTTGGTCATGGTCATGTAAAAGTATTCGTTCCAGAAGGTATATTTATCGTGAAAGAAATAAAATTGCCTTCCTATACTATCCTTGTCGGTGCCGGAAAAGGAAAAACAGTTATCAAGCTTCATGATTCTGCACCAAAGGGCATGAGACTCATATCGAATAAACATCACCGAACAGGAAATCGTAATATTTATGTAGGCGGAATGACACTCGACTGGAATGTTGAACGGCTCGGATTTGTAGAAAAAACAAGTACTTGGGGAAATCACTCCAGCTGCTTGTTGTTTGCCAATGTAAAGTACGGTTGGGTAAAAGAGGTGGAAGCAAGCAATCCTGGACTTCATTGCTTTGACATTTCCTCTCCTCTGTACAATTACTATGGTGATGGATTCCGAGCTCGCAACGGAAGTGAATTCATTTGGCTAGACAATCTGACAGGTTACGGTTTTGGAGATGATGGGATTACGACTCATCATAGCGATAATATCTTCATTTCAAATTGCCATATGAGTGACCCAAGTGGAAAAGCACATAAAAAAGGTTTTTCTAATTCTAACGGGATTGAAATTGATGATGGTTCAAGAAATGTATGGCTATTGAACAACTCTACTGCCAGGTGTTTTGGCGGAGTGGAAGTTAAGGCCCACGCTACCTCTTCGGCCCCTATGAATATCTTCATCATAGGACATTTATCTGTGAACGATAATCGCTCCTATAATTTTCGTCATATCGGACATCACAAGGACAATGATCCCGAATCGAAAACGGCGATTAACTTAACAGCAGCCAATATCATCTCTTTCCATCCGGTATACAGTGAATTATATGGCCATTCAGCCCCAAGAGCTATGGTTGTATCCGCATATAAAAACGTTGCGGTCCATCATTTTACGGCAATCGGTGATCCATCCTATGACTACAACGGGGAGCCTGTCATAGCAATTCAGTACCGTGCCCGAAATGTAAGGTTAAATAACATAAAGGTAAGCGGATTTTCAAATGCCGGGTCGGACATCAAAGTTTTTGGAGGCAGTAATCATGCTGACAATGTGAAAATTACCAAAGTTGTCTCGAAACATTCTGCACCAAAAACCATTGAGATTGGGAAGGGCGTAACTCAATCATTAGTTGAGAAAGTCTTTGCAGAGGCTATTAATGCCAAAACAGTTGTACAAATAGCTGAAAATCAGTCGGTTATTAAAGAGATTCAATCAATAGGCTTCAAGGAAACTATCTTAAGACTGTCCGATGAAGAAAACACAGTTTGAAAATTGGAACCAAAGAGGGGAAGCCGCATTGCTTCCTCCAGTCAATCAAGCACCCATTTATGAATTGCCTGAGCGACACCACTATCTTGATTCGTGCCTGTAACATCATCCGCAGCTTCCTTGACAACAGCCTGAGCATTCCCCATTGCGATGCCTAGCCCAGCCTCTGTAATCATCGCAATGTCATTCAGGCTGTCACCAATTGCCATCACGTTTTCCATGGTAATTCCCAATAATTCGCATACCTTCTGTAAGCCTTTGGCCTTATTGATCCCTAATGCGTTTACCTCAATGTTTTTGGGACTCGAATTGCTTATTTCAAATAAATCCTTAGCTTTTAGCTCGGTTAACACCCTTCCCCTGATTTCGTCCTCTTCTATCTCAAAACCAAACTTAAGCCATCTTTGGGAGAACAGGTCCTCAGGCAGGTTATTTCTCCAAACTTCCTCTCTGCTCGTGACCCAAAATCCAGCGTTGTGCTTCTTGGACAGCTCATACATCCATTTGATTTGTTCCGTATCGACGGGATTCACTTCAACAAGCTCTCCATTCGGTCCCCATATTTCTCCACCATTGACTGTCACAAGATAGGAAGAAAGCTCTAGGGAAAGAACATAGTCTCGCGCTGTCCTGAGGCTACGCCCGGTACTAAGTACCACATTTATTCCTTTTTGTTCAGCTTGCTTGATCGCCTGTCTATTTTCATTTGTAACCTGATGGTTTTCATTGAGCAAAGTTCCATCCATATCAAGTGCAATTAATTTGATATTCGATCCTTTTTTATTCAAAATATCCTCCTGTCAAACAGTCATTTTCGTTTTTGATTCTTCTAATTTCCTTCGTTCAAATAATAATTCCAGAAAAATAGACTCCACCTTTCACCGCTGATTGTCATATAGGCCTCGAGCGGCAAGCAATTCCACTTCCAATCCAATACGCGAAACATAATATGATTATAATAGAAGTCTATCCCTACTTTCAAATAGAACAAACACACTTTATGTTAATACAACGCAAAAAATGGTAGGATAAAACTACAAAAAAAGAAAGAGAGCTGAAAATCTGATGACGAAAGATGGAAGACATCGAATGGATATTAAGCCTGGTATAAAAGTAAATATTGTCCTTAAGGCAGACCAGAAAACAGGAAAACTCACTCAGGGAGTCGTAAAAGCAATATTGACCAATTCAAGCACACATCCACACGGAATCAAGGTTCGACTAGAGGACGGTCAAGTTGGACGAGTAAAAGAAATACTTTAAGAAAAACTCAGGGCACCCTGTTCAGCCTCGACAAGCGGTGCTGATTTTTACGCCATTTATTGCGACAATTACCCTGTTTTTTCTTTTACTTTGTCTACAATTAAATTCTTCATTCGCGGGGCGAACTGAAATGAGATGGTACCGATAACAGCAATCACTAGAATGTAGGTATTGGAGAAAACCTTTAGATCGCCTGACGCCAGAGCAGCGATGATGACTGAAAACTCCCCTCGCTGAGTTAGTGATAGTCCTGCATTAAGTGAATCTCTTTTGGACAACCCATACCATTGACCTCCAATGAAGCCAACTATTAATTTATGGATCAATGACCATAATATGAGAACGACAAGCAACCCTAAATGGGGAATATCGCTCGTTAAGGTTATATGAAGACCAAAGTTAAGGAAAAAGAATGGGAGAAATATATTTCTAACAGGCAGTGCTGCTTTTTCAATCTTGTCTTTTTTCGTAAACTCAGAAAGCATCACACCTGCTAGAAATGCACCAATTACCTCTGATAGTCCCAGCATGGTCGCCACTCCAGCGTAGGTGAGGGCAATCCCAGTAATCAAAACAATGAAAATATCTTCTTGGTTAATTTCTTGTAGAATTGATTCTGCCTTTTTAAAAACAATCTTTGCAAAAAATACAGCAATCCCAGCGAGAATGCTTATTTTCAATAGAATCAGTAAAAAATCAGTAATGGTCATCCCGTTACCGGAGAGTCCGATAAGCACTGTTACAAGAATGGGAGCAATCAAATCCTCAAAAACGAGGATCAAATGCATGAACTCAGATTCCTTATTCTCACTTCTGTTTTCATCCTCGAGCAGTTTTGCGGTAATCGAAGAGCTAGTAGCATAGACAAACCCTCCGACAATCAAGGATGAGATCCAATCTAAACCAAATAGGGAGCTGATCAGAGCCGTTACAAATACTCCGAGGATTACATCGAGCAAACCGCCCTTCCAAACCCTGGAACTGTTTGAAACCAATCGATTCACTGGGAATTTCATCCCAAGAATAAAAAACAATAAGATTAATCCTATCTCCCCTGCCACTTCAATTACCTTGGATTCTTTAATAACAAATGATAATGCCAGCCCAAGTAAAATATATAATAATATATCTGGAATTTTGATCAATTTGATGCCTACCATACTAATAAAGAAAAGCATTAATAAAAATAAACCAATGATTAAAATCAGATTTACTATAAGACATCACCTTTTCTATTTTAAAATTCTTTCTTATTTACCCATTCCGATCCGCTTCCACACATGGAATTTGAACTATTCACTGATTGAAAAATGATAAAGTAAGTGGAACTAAGCTTACAGACAAGACATTCCAATCCTTTATGCGTAACTACTTAGGTCAGCTGAATGAAAACTGACCTTTGTTTACATCAATTATGGAAGAAAGCAGATCTCTCCCTTGTTTGCGGGCAGTGGAAATAAACCCGCGGATGCGCGCAAACTGTTCTGCTCCCTGCATTGTTCGAAAGGAACCAGAGATTTTTTCTTTGACCTTTACCATCCGGATATCCCTTTCAGCCTGGCTGTTGTCAAAAGGGACAAGGCCATCTTTAAGGAACCGGAGTATATCGGCCTTGTGCAGAATGAATCTTTCCGCAAGATTCGCTGCCTTGGTTTTGGCTTTTCTGCCTCTTTTCACTGGTCCATCACGATTGATGGGTGGCAGCCATTCCTTTTTTCCAAGTTCCAGAATCTTATCGTATCTTGACTCCAAACTTGAAATAGCCTCTTTTTCGATCGGTATTCCCGATGTGAGGGCTCTTTTCTTTTCCAGGAGGGCTTCCCTCAATAAGGCTTGCATCTTCGAAGCCCACTGGTGCTTGTCATAATCAATAATGCCCTGACATTCACGAAGGAGATGGACGCCACAAAGGGCATGGGTAAATCGATATCGATCATTGAAATAGGATTTCCAAAAGTCATGAACGACCGTTCCCTTGTATGCAGGAAGGAATCCGATTGAATTAAACGCTTCTTTTCCACGCTTTGTGTGCACGTTGTATAGAGTCCAGTTGCCATTCGAAACGGTGTGAAGCCAGTGAAGTTTTCCCTCTGTGCGGATTCCAGTTTCATCGGCATGGACGACCTTGGAACCAAACAGATTCTTTCGAATTTCACCTTCAATAGGCTCGAGCTTTAGCGACAGCTTGCCAAGGTGGGACAGGAGAGTCCCTTCGCTTGGCCGGTGTCCTGTAAGGTCCCCGAACAATTGACTGATCCTTTCAAGGGGAATATGTTGATATGTATGTAAATAGGCACACCAGGCACTCCAGCTTTCCCCATACTGAACAGGAGCCTTTATGTGATTAGGGAATGGGCCGTTTTGGATTTTCCTGCAATTCGGGCAGCACTTGGAAGCAGACCTGTGTTCTGTAAAAATGAGGCGTGGAACCGGGATATCGACAACCTGCCTCCTTTTAAACCCTTGTACAGGAACGTCAAGCAGAGAGTGGTCACAGTTTGAACAAACTTCTGGCGTATGCCATTCAATCCCGTCAGGGGTGGCGGACATGTTTAGCGTATGCCCCTTATGACCTTTTGGGGCTCCGGACTTTCCCCCTGGCACCCGGAGGCTTTGGGGTTTACGCAGCCCGTCGCTTGATGGCGGTTTATTACTGTTGGAACTGTTGGAGCCAACCTGTCTTTCAAGTTCCTGAACACGTTTTTCCAGTTTTTCAATGTGACCGAGAAGCATGGTAATGAAATCAGCGATCTCAGAAGGTTTGCCCTCACTGATCTGTTTAATCTGTTTTTTAGTGTATTTCAAGGCCCTTACCACCTTTCCATTATTTTGAAAGTTGGCGATAAATACCCGTTTTTTAAGAAAATCAAACATTTAGGTACCTAAGTAGTTACCTTTATGCTAAAATTAACTATAAATTCTAACGAATGAATAACTAAGGGGGAACATATGAACAGCAGTCAAGAAATTACTCTTGCCCGGCAGCAGCACAAGAGTATTACGAAATCCAAACTAGCAAAAAGAATCTTTTTTATTATTTTTGGATCTGTCTTGATGGGGGTAGGAATCGAGGAATTTCTCGTACCTAATAGGATTCTTGATGGTGGAATTGTTGGCATATCCATCATCCTCTCTCATATAACAGGCTGGCGCCTCGGACTATTTATTTTTGTATTGAATATCCCTTTCTTTTTTATTGGCTATAAACAAATCGGAAAAACATTCTCATTATCAACCCTGTTAGGAATCACTGTATTGTCATTAAGCACCACCTTTCTTCATGAATTGCCTGTATTCACTGAAGATTTGCTGCTTGCAACCGTTTTTGGTGGAATCGTTCTCGGCGCTGGTGTTGGCATAGTCATCCGTTACGGCGGATCTCTGGATGGCACTGAAATTCTGGCTATTCTAGCGATACGAAGACTGCCATTTTCAGTCGGTGAAGTTATCATGTTTTTTAATATCTTCATTTTTGGAACCGCAGGATTTGTGTTTGGCTGGGATCGTGCGATGTACTCGATTCTCGCTTACTTCATCGCCTTTAAAACTATTGATATTGTGATAGCTGGTCTGGATGAATCAAAAGCAGCATGGATCATCAGTGACTACCATAAGGAAATAGGGGAAGCCATTCTTGCCCGGCTTGGCCGCGGCGTAACCTATTTAAACGGTGAAGGAGCATACACTGGAGATGACAAGAAAGTAATTTTCTGTATCATTACTCGTCTGGAAGAGGCAAAGTTAAAATCAATTGTCGAAGAACTTGATGACACTGCCTTCCTTGCAGTAGGGAATATTGCGGAAGTACGCGGAGGAAGATTCAAGAAGCGAAATATCCATTAGAGATTACTCAGGAACCCGAAAAGCCCAGAAACCCATCTGGGCTTTTCGGGTTCCTGCAAAAAACAAAATCAAAATAATTAAAATAAACTATTAAAACTCGTTTCTTTCTTTTCCCCTATATAATATCCTCACACAAGATTATTTGGAGGTGCCCTTCTTGAAGACAGCTGGAATTATTTTTGGCTCCATCATCGTTTCTTTCGCATTCAACCTATTTCTGATTCCACATGGAATTATGAGCAGTGGGATTAGTGGACTTTCGATCATTTTCTCGATGCTTACTTCCATCAACGCTGGGATTTATAATTTCCTATTGAACTTTCCCTTGCTAATTATTGGTTATCTCAAATTAGGAAGAAAATTCAGCTTTTATACGATCCTTTCCGTCCTCACCATTTCTGTCACCCTTTATATAATTCCAGTTTTCCAATTAGCGGAAGATCCGATTCTTTCTTCGATCTTTGGAGGAGCAATTGTAGGATTGGGAATTGGCATTATTTTTCGTTCATCCGGATCATCAGGCGGATTTGATATTATCGGCATGCTTCTTGCCAGACGGAAAGACTTCCCTATGGGAACACTGTTGTTTGCGATGAATTCAATTGTCATTTTGCTATCTGGCTTTTTATTCAGTTGGGATGCAGCCTTAAACACCCTTGTCTCCATTTTTGTACTCGGGAAAGTGATTGATAAAGTGCATACACACCATGTGAAGCTTACTTTGATGATCATTACTAGAAAAGGGGAAGAAGTGAAGCAACATCTACTTAAAAACGTCTATCGCGGTGTGACCGTTATTCATTCTGTTGGGGGATACTCTAATGAGAACAGCAATGTGATCATTACCGTCATTTCGAGATATGAATTAACAGAAGTCAAATCACTGATAGAGGAAATAGACCCAGAGGCGTTTGTGAATATTACAGAAACACTGGAAGTAATGGGGCTTTTTCATCGAAAACAGCATTAAACACCATCAAGAAACATGCTTCTTGATGGTGTTTTTGAAAATGATCTTGAATTTTTTCTTAAATTGTCATATAATAATTAAGTCGCTGAAATGATATAGGTAGATGACGATCCATTTCATTATGTCCCAGTAGCTCAGTAGGATAGAGCAACAGTTTCCTAAACTGTAGGTCGGGAGTTCGAATCTCTTCTGGGACGCTTAAAAACCTTGATAATAAATCAAGGCTTTTTTTAACGGGCAACGCTTGTTGGATGACCAAGGCGCTTGCGCTTTTCTTATTTAAGTATGCTTTAATTATCATCCGTATTTTCGTCACTTCTAACATCTGGTTTGACTGGCGTTAGCTCTTCTGACGCCTCTGTTTGGTATCGATAATCTGCAGAGTAATCTTGCTCTCCTTCTTCTAAAACATTTCTCGATACATATTTGTGGAAAAAGTATTCAGTAACGGCAAGTCCGGCCGCAGCAATCAACGACGGAAACACTAAGCTTTCTCCATAGGTTAAGCTTTCTCCTACTATCCAAAGAAACATAAAGGCTAGGCCAAAATCTACTGCAGTTGCGATCGTATTATTTGCTTTAGGCAAAACAAGTAAATCTCCTAATACGTATGAACCAATACTAAGCACCAGAGACATCAAAAATACATTATTAAATGACATATTATACATTGCACCAAAGATAACATACAGCAATACAAGGCTGACGATGAATTTTATCCCAATCGCTTTTACATGTTTCAAGGCAATCTCCTCCAATTATCATGATTTGTATTATTTTGCTCCATGTGCTTTATTCCATACTTTTTTTTGCAAAAAAAACGAAATCAATCCAATTAGGAAAACAACAATCATACTAATGAAAAATCCCATTCGTATGCTTTTTTCAGCCAATGTGCCTATTACTGCTGCCAGTATAAGAACGATTCCAATGATAGCAAGAATTTTTCCCCACGCCTTTAATTCCACTAATTTTAGCCCTGAGAGGATAATGAATGCCCAGTTGAATAATATGAGGATTCCTGCTGCAGTTGTAATATATTCATAAATTTTTCCAGGAAGCAAGAGCGCGGTAACAATTGAAGCAATCAACCCTACTATGGCTAGTCCTAGTGACGGTAAAGGTAAACTTTTCCACCTTTTAATTTTTTTAGCAAAGATTTTCGGAGCATCTCCATCTTCAGCCAGCGTCACGAGCAAAGTTGTCACTCCAAATAAAGAAGCCGTCATGGTTGAAAAACCGGCAAGAATAATCGCTGCATTAAAGACATGCGGAAAGAATCCAAGCCTGAATGGACTTAGGGCAGTAACAAACGGACTCTCCTTATCGTTAAAATCTCCGTGTGCAGCCAGAAGGACAGCAAGGCCCAAGGAAAGCACATACAAAATGACCAAAAAAATTAACATGATCATGCCAGCTTTTGGAGCATCTTCCTTCTTCTTTAATCTGAGTGCCATTAATCCAATTACCTCTATGCCTCCATATGCGTAAAAGGCGTAAATTAGCGAAGACCAAAACCCCTTAAAATCGTTAGGGAAAAATTTTTGTGTGGAGTTCGGTATATTCAGCTTCTGTGCTTCAAGGTGGAATAATCCGAAAAGAGCCGCAACCACAATCAGGATAAACATAATAATCGCAGCCGTTTTCATCACTGCAAGGAAATCCTCTACCTTGTCAAAACCTTTATTTCCAGTTAACACCACCACGATTGAGAGTACTGCATAAACAGTTGCAAAAATCCATATAGGGATATTAGGAAACCAGAATTGGGATAAAATCGATAGGGCGGTTAGCTGGCTTCCCATAATCAGGATATTGGAACTCCAATAATTCCAACCGCTGCTAAATCCTGCCCATCTTCCGTAAGCCTTATTGGCATAATAGCAAAAAGAGCCATCCTGCGGGTCCGCTGCTGTCATTTTCGCCAATAGATTATAAACAATGTACGTACCAATAGCCGCCAGGATAAATGAGAGAACGATGGATGGCCCGGTAATTTTGATCCCAATTGCTGATCCTAGAAAAAAACCAGTGCCAATTGTAGAACCCACCCCTATGAGAGACAATTGCCACCATTTTAAATCTCCATCACTTGTGTGATCCTCACTCTTTGACTTTGCAGATGGCAAAAAAAAGTCCATTCCTTCTTTTCCCCCCCTTTTCTCCATAAGTATTATCTTTCTCGAATCGAGATATTATGTGAGTAAATACAAAAAAGCCGTTCCTTTAAGAAACGGCTTTTTTCGAGTTATTTTTTGCTTTTATCCTATTCTGAGTCCTTGCTAAGTCCAGTTATGGTGCGGTATAACTGTGAATAAATGCTTCCTTGTACAATATTCTCCAGAAAAAATTCCCCAATCAGCTCTTTGAACTCTTCATCTTCAAACATTTTCTTGTTTTGAAGTTCCATTTCTGCCAACCCTTCATAGGTAGAAACCAACGCATAGGTATGATCTTCCCCAGATATCGGGGACAAAAGCTCTACTCGATGATCATATTGTTCATTCCGGAAATTTTGAATCAAGCGCAAATTTTTGATTCCATCCTCGAACTTATCTTGTTTCAATTCAAATGTTTGAATAACAATGACAGACATATCCTATCCCCCTGTAAATGGTCGATACAATTAGATTTTCCAAATCCAAAAAATCTATTCGAACGAGGTTTTTCATTTAAGGAAATAGGGATAAAAGCTAAGCTGATTTTTAATAATCAATCCAATTCTAACAATAACAATTCAGGGTCTTCCAATAGTTTCTTTATATGATTCAATGCCTTTTGCGCAATCACGCCATCAATGATTCGATGGTCATAACTAAGAGAAAGTGGCATCATCTTTCCAATGATTATCTCTCCATCTTTGACAATTGGTTTTTCTACAATTTCTCCTATTCCAAGAATAGATGTTTCTGGATGGTTAATGATTGGAGTAAACCACTGCCCACCTGCCGATCCAATATTTGAGATAGTACATGTTCCACCTTTCATTTGTTCCGGTGCTAATCTACTGTTTCTGGCTGATGAAGTCAAGAACTCTATCTCCCTGGCTAGTCCGGAGATATTTTTACGGTCGGCATCCTTAATGTTAGGAACTACGAGTCCATTATTTGTTTGGGTAGCAATACCAATGTTATAAAACTTTTTAAAGAGAATAGTCTCTTCGCCTTCATCAATTGCTGCATTTAGTTCCTTGAATTCTTTTAATGCACTTGTTAAGGCTTTGACTACATAAGGCAGATAAGTTAGCTTGATTTGTTTTGCATTGGCAGCCTTTTTTATCCTGTCCCTGTGAGAGACTAATGCTGTTACATCTGCTTCGGAAAAATGGGTTACATGCGGAATAGTTTGCTTTGAATGGGTCATAGATCTGGCAATTGCTTTTCGGATTCCTGCCAGCTTGACTCTTTCCATATCATCATCATTACTATTTTGTGCTGATTGCTGTGCTATTGATACTTGTTGCGGATTATAGTCTTTTCCCTCAGCAAATTTTAAAACATCTTCCCGATGGATTCTGCCATTGGTGGACCATGCTTGGACTTCATCAAGGTCAATACCTTTTTCTCTGGCAAGCTTCCGAACGGATGGAGATGCAATCACTCTCGTTTTTTCCTTGGAAAATTCCTCATCAGGTTCTTGTTTTTTTGGAGCATTTGCAGCATTTTGGATATCTTCAACTGTAAGTTCTCCTTTTTTCCCCGTTCCTTTTATAACTGTTAAATCGACACCTAAATCCCTCGCAATTTTCCTGACGCGAGGAGAAGCTTTGACAAAATAGCTTTTCTCTGGATCATTGGCTTGCTGGATAGGTTTGGGTGATTCATCAGCCTGGCTGTTTGGAATATCCGTTTCATCATTTTTTCCTTCATCAGGCCAAATACTTACTAGAACTTCACCGACACTAATTACCTCCCCTCTATTTTTATGAATTTGAGCAATTACGCCATTAATGTCTGATTCAATCTCATTAACGGCTTTTTCGGTCTGCACTTCCACAATAACGTCGCCTTTTTTGACAACATCCTGTTCAGATTTATGCCAAAATACAATAAGACTCTCTTCATCTGTTTCTGAGAGCTGTGGTAATTTTAGTTGATGTAAAGTTTTAATATCCTGCATTTTCATTCCTCCCCGGAAAACGAAAGACGGCTATTCCACTTATGAACAGCCGTCTGTTGCTAATACGTCTTTTATTCTTCCATTAATTTAACAACAGCGTCTGCAATTTTCTGTGCATTTGGGATGACGTATTTTTCTAGATCTCGGCTATATGGAATCGGAACATCGGGAATAGCCAATCGTTTGATTGGAGCTTCCAGCTCGTAAAGCGCCTCTTCCGCTACAATTGCGGCAATTTCAGAGGTAAAACCAAATGAAAGATAATCTTCGTCAACGACTACCAGTCGGTGAGTTTTACGCACTGAGGACAATATTGCTTCTTTATCGAGCGGGACGAGTGAACGAATATCGATAACCTCTGCGCTGATCCCCTTCTCTTCTAGTATTTTTGCCGCGGCAGTTGCCTGATGAGTCATCATTTGTATTCCCACAATTGTTACATCTTTGCCTTCTCTTACAACCTTCGCTTTTCCTAAAGGCACCAAATAGGATTCTTCCGGCACTTCCCCTACCGACTCCTCGACCTGATCCATCCAACCCAATCCCTGCAAAGTTTTATGGAACATGAACACTACAGGATTTTCGTCCCGGATTGCCGAAGTCATCATCCCTTTCAAATCATAAGGAGTTGAAGGGGCAACAACCTTCATCCCTGGCAAATGTGCAAACGTTGCATATAATGTTTGAGAATGTTGTGCTGCATCGCTGTATCCGCCGCCAACCCCAGTCATTAGCACCATTGGCAATTTAACAGAACCGCCAGACATATAAGGAATTTTAGCCATATGGTTATAAATTTGATCCATACAAACACCAAAAAAATCGACAAACATCAGCTCCACAATCGGTTTCATACCATCTGCTGCAGCACCAATTGCAGCGCCAATGAATGCTGTCTCAGAAATAGGTGTGTCTTTTATTCGTTCTTCACCAAATTTCTCGAGAAGGCCTTGAGTTGCTCCAAAAATGCCGCCATATTTCCCAACATCTTCTCCAAGCACGAATACGCTGGGATCGCGTTCCATTTCTTGAGCAATCGCTTCAGCCATTGCTTTATTTCCTGTAAGCATGCGTTTCGTTGTTTGCATCTTATCCAACTCCTATCTTAGTAAATTAGCAAAACACATCTTGTAAAGCTGATTCTGGCAGTGGATATTCACTTTGCCTTGCATATTCAAACGCAACATCAACATCATGTTTTGCTTCATTTTCCAATTGCTCAAGTTCATTTTCGGTTGCTAGTTCCTCGTTTATCAGATGGTTTTTCAATTTTTCAATAGGATCCTTTGTTAGTAAAGCAGGAACCTCATCTTTTTCACGGTATAATTCCGGGTCACCTTGAAAATGTCCTAAAAAACGGTACGTCTCGATTTCAATGATCGACGGACCTTCTCCTCTACGAGCTCTTTCAACAGCTTCCTGGGAAGCCATGTACATCTCCATAGGATCATTATCTTTTACATAGTATCCCTTTGTATTATCATAGGCCGTGGCACGCTTATCATTAGAAAATATCGCAGTGGAAGCTGTCTTCGGTACGGAAATTCCCCATGAGTTGTCTTCAACAACTACGATTAATGGCAGCTTCCAAAGTGCCGCAAGATTCATGGATTCATGGAAGGCACCAGCATTGACTGCACCT
Organism: Mesobacillus subterraneus; assembly: GCF_000934845.1. Classification (GTDB taxonomy): domain Bacteria; phylum Bacillota; class Bacilli; order Bacillales; family Cytobacillaceae; genus Mesobacillus; species Mesobacillus stamsii. The sequence goes on along the minus strand of NZ_JXIQ01000093.1, from coordinate 5,705 downwards.
TCTCCGATAAAGGCAACGGCAACCCAGTCTTTTCCCTTTTGTTTTGCAGCCAAAGCAGCGCCTGCCGCTTGTGGAATCCCTGCAGCGACAATCCCTCCACAAGAAAATTTCACCGCCGGATCGAACAAATGCATATGACCGCCTTTTCCTTTTCCCAGTCCTGTGACCTTTCCAAAAATTTCGGCAGTCATTCTTTTTAAATCGACACCCTTTGCGATTGCATGGTGGTGAGGGCGATGCGGTGATGCAACTGTGTCGTCTTCAGTTAAATGAGCGCAGATTCCAACTGCTGCGGGTTCTTGTCCATTTGACAGATGCATTTCACCCGGAACAGGTCCTGCACCAATATTAAATACTGGTTTCTTCCCCTCAGAATACGCTTCTACAAGCAATTCTTCATAATAACGGCTTTTCACCATCGTTTGATACATCCAGAGTAATTTCTCCTTAGGAATAGACATTTTGAATCTCCCTTCTATTAATTGTTAACTCATACTATATATTTGCAAGAAGCATGCCAAAATAGTAAACGCTTTCATGAATGGAAAGAAATGATTTCTATTTTAACTTTAAAACTAGTACTTCTCTGGAGATAAAAACTCTTCCCTTTTTTATTTCGTTTTTTTAAGATGCTCTCTGGGATCGTTGGTTTACAAAAAAGTGTCCCATTTTGTATCAAAATGTATCGTTTATTTCGATACAGTGACACAAAATGAGACACTATTTATTTCAAATTAAAACGTTCCATCCATCTGTATAATGTACTCCGCGATATGTTCAACTTTTTTGCTGCTTTACTATAATTATAATTACAATCCAGTAAAACCTGAACGAGCATTTGTTTTTGTATCATGTTTTTTGTACTATTAGAATCATTGTGAGGTGCATTCTGTTCATAAATGGATAGAATTTCCTCGGGAAGAGTATCAATAGATAAAATATCGCTTGTAACTCTATTCAAAGACCTTTCAATTACATTTTGAAGTTCACGTACATTTCCAGGCCAATTATATTTTTTTATCGCCTCCATGTAAGAAGGATGAACTGCTTCAATCTTTCTTGCAATTTTCCTGCTATACAGATCAATAAAATGGGAAGCCAATAGCTGGGAATCATCTCCCCTCTCCCTTATGCTAGGAATTTTGATTGGCAGGACATTTAGTCGGAAATATAAATCATGCCGGAAATTTCCTTTCTGGACCTCTTCCTTTAAATTTTTATTTGTGGCAGCAATGATTCGAACATTTACAGGAAGTACTTTATGTCCACCAACCCTGGTTATTTCCCTATTTTGTAAAACACGTAAAAGAAGTACTTGCATATCCAATGACATTTCTCCAATTTCATCCAGAAAAATTGTCCCACCGTCAGCAAGCTCGAACTTCCCCGAACTTCCGCCCTTCCTCGCTCCTGTAAAGGCGCCGTCGGCATAGCCAAATAATTCACTTCCTAACAAATCTCTTGGTATCGCTCCGCAATTAATCGCAATAAAAGGCATGTTTCGTCGTTTGCTTTCATTATGAATAGCCTGTGCAAACAAATCCTTTCCAGTTCCGCTCTCACCCAACAGCAATACATTAGAAGGTGAATTGGATGCCGCAATGGCTTCATTAATACTCCGAATAAAAAGCGCATTTTCCCCGATGATTTCTTTAAAGGTGATATTGGCTCTGTTTCCGGTAAGTTTGTTGACAAGTTGGCGAACCTTTTGAATTTCCTGAAAGATTAACAAGGAGCCAATTTGAGACTGCCCTTGATACACCGGCTTGCTATTTAGAAGAACATGAATGGGACTTTTTCCTCCTTTAAATCTCAACCTTATATCCCTATCTTTAATAGCTCCAAATATACTTACACCATCCGAAAAAAGTTTATTCTCAAAAACATGCTCTATCTTTTGGTCGATTAGTTCAGCTTCTCCTAACTGAATCATGTCCAGTAATGTTTTGTTTGCCTGAATAATGTCGCCTTGGAGACTGACTAGAATAATTCCGGATGTAAGCGAATTCACCGTTGCCTCTAAATAGCTTTGCATCAACTCATTCCGGCGGATTTTTTCCTTAAGTTCCAAAAGATTTTCTACGGCTCTGGCAATAGATACAACCATCCCGAGAGTATGAGGATGGACTTTTTCATAAGGACCGGAAACATTTAATACGCCAATCATCTCTCTATTGCGGCCATAAATCGGAGATGCTGAACATGTCCATTCCTGACAGATTTTCATATAATGTTCGTCGTGAACTACCTGAAGAGGAACCCTTTCTTTGATGCATGTGCCAATTGCATTCGTTCCGACCGTCTCTTCACTCCAATCAGCACCTTCTACAAAAGAAATCTTATTGGCTTTTTTTAAAATATCTTTGTCGCCAATGGTTTTCAAAAGTAACCCATCTTGATCACAGAGAACAACCATAAATCCAGTACCTTCAACCATTTTGTAAATATCTCTCATTAATGGCAAACTAGTTTCTATCAATTCAGTATTTTTTACTCTACTCTTGTTCAAACTCTCCTTCGAAACCTTTCCCTTTTCCATATCGGGATCAATATTGTTTTCCATGGATCTTAACAAAGATTGATTTATCAGCGCAGAAAAATTTAAATTGACACGCTGGGGTTTAATTAACAAATTATCATTTTTTCCTAACTCAATTATATTCATCAACTCACCCACTCCTGTAAATCTTTCCTTTTCCGAATACTGAAATCCATTGAAAAGAAAGGTGCCTGCTCCCTTTCCATATTAATCTTTAAGAGGATTAGGCACCTAAATACATTTCTAAAGCTTAACTCCGACTGGAGGGACTGCAGTCTTTTCATCTCTGTTAATGACAGGTTTTTTAGCCCAATAAGTGGCAAGGATCGGTCCGGAAATATTGTGCCAGGCAGCTGCAAGAACACTTGGAAGCGCAGCTAGCGGCCCGAAGTGTGCGGTCGCAAGTGCAACGCCTAGTCCTGAGTTCTGCATTCCAACTTCTATCGCAATCGCTCTTCGGTTCACTTCATCCTGACCAAGTACTTTTCCTGTAAAATAACCAAGTAGAAGTCCAAATCCATTGTGAAGCATGACGGAGGTAAAGATCAACAACCCTGATCCGGCAATGGTAGCTGCATTGCCAGAAACGACAGCAGCCACAATTGTAATAATAGCTGCAACTGAAATAAGTGGTAAAACCGCTAAACTTTTTTTCACTGCAACCGGGAAAAATTTCTTAACTACTAGTCCTAAAATAATCGGAACAATAATTACTTGGACAATTGACATGAACATCGCTACAGCATCAACCGGCATCCATTGGTCTGCCAGCAAAAGCAAAAGTAGCGGTGTAATGATGGGTGCCAATAGTGTTGAAATGGAAGTCATCGCAATGGACAAAGGTACATTTCCCTTTGCAAGATACACCATAACGTTAGATGAAGTTCCTCCTGGAACAGACCCAAGCAGTACGAGGCCAGCTGCCAATTCTGCGGGCAAATTCATTAGTTTTGCAATGGCAAAAGCAACAAACGGCATGATGACGAACTGTGCACAAACTCCAATAATAACCGGTAGCGGTTTGGTAAAAATGATTTTAAAATCGACCGCCTTCAATGTGAGTCCCATTCCAAACATGACTACGCCAAGCAGAATGGTGATATAGTTTCCCAGCCCCAAAAATGGACCTGGAACCATAAACGCAAACGTCGAAGTTAAAATAACCCAAACTGCAAAATATTTTCCTGCAATAGTACTGATCGCTTCTAATAATTTCATGTGATCACACTCTTTCATTTTTATTCAGAATTTTATTTGGATTAAAAAGGTTATCCGGATCAAGAGCCTTTTTGATTTTCTCCATAACCACTAAGGCAAGTCCATGTTCTTTTTGCTGATATTTTTGCTTACCAACACCTACTCCATGTTCACCTGTGCAAGTTCCACCCTGCTCAAGGGCATAGAGGACAATTTTTTCATTGAGCTGCTCAGCCCTTTTAATCTCTTCAGGATTACTCATATCAATCATTAGGAGAACATGATAGTTTCCATCTCCGACATGACCAAGGATTCCTCCGGTCAGACCGAGTGAATCAACAGCTTCCCTTGCATGGCTTATTGCACCTGATAGCTTTGAAATCGGAAGGCATACATCCGTCACCATCATCTTCTTACCAGGGTGGCCATGGATAAAAGCATAAGCAAGATTATGCCGTGCCTCCCACAACCGATTACTCGTTGCATTCTCTGTTTCAAATTGAATATCCAAACAAAAATGTTCTTCAACGATTTCTGTTGTGAACTCTATATCTTGCTTCAAACCTGCTTCATTCCCGTGAAACTCCAAAAATAGTGTTGGAGTTTCGCTATAGCTAGTTTCACTATACAGGTTCACCTGCCTTATGGAATTTTCATCGACAAGCTCTACCCTGGCAATCGGCACACCTGACTGTAAAATGGAAACAACCGCTTCAACCGCATCATTCAATGAAGGAAAAGAAGCTCTTGCCGCCATTATGTGCTCAGGTATTCCATATACTCTTAAAGTCAGTTCAGTAAAGATTCCTAGCGTCCCCTCTGAACCTACAAATAAACCATTCAAATGGTATCCTGATGAGGACTTAGCGGCCAAATTTCCAGTATGTATAATCGAACGATCCGCGAGGACTACTTCAAGATCACGCACTTGGTCTCGCATGACCCCATATTTGACAGAAGTCGTTCCGCTTGCATTGGTAGCTGCCATTCCGCCCAATGTCGCATCAGCTCCAGGATCCACAGAGAAAAACAGGCCATATTTTTTTAATTCTTTGTTCAGCTGCGTACGCGTTACACCGGGCTGTACCCTGACAAGGAAGTCCTTTTCACGTACCTCGACGATTTTATTCATACGCGAAAAATCAATTGTAATGCCATGTTCGTATGGTATGACATGGCCCTCTAGACTGGTTCCAAGACCAAAAGGGACCAATGGAACTTTAAATTTGTTTGCAAGGTTTACAATTTCACTAACCTGCTTTGTTGTTTCCGGAAAAACAACAAGATCAGGAAGGCTTTCCCTATGGTATGATTCATCACGGCCATGCAATTCTCTTACTGACTGATTTGCCGATACCTGCTGTTCAGAAAGGACCTTCTTTAAAGCATGTACGATGTTCATACTATCTGTTTCCATCAATTCCCCTTCTTTCTACCACAGTAAATTTGGTCAAACCAAAGATAAAATTGCTCCAACAAGTTAAAGTCAATTATACTAAGTAATCGGAAAAATTCAACAATTCACCCAAAACTTTTTGGTTTGATTATTTACTTATTAAAGCGCTGCTTAAGATTAAAACAGAAAAAACCCACCGATCTTCAAATTGGTGGATTTTTGAAACGTTTCAATTGTTTATTAAATTAATAAAAGAATAATAAATGAAACTCTGGAAATTACTGCTCTAATTTCATACCTTATAAAAGACCCTACTTTCAAAAGGTCTTAACCTATCCATTTTATCTATGTCCGGATAATTTTGAATAATTAATTGCGCATCTTCCACTTCCCTTATAAGTAGCTCATCTTCAATGAACCTATCCTTTTTATTGAAATTACATAAAACAATAAGCTTTTCGTCTAAGCTCCTTCGTTCATAAGCGAAGATGGAATGATCTTCTCGTGAACTACTCCCACCACTTACCACCCTTACAGGTGGCTTGAAGTGGGGGCTTCTCGACTTATCGTTGC